>JAJDAI010000705.1 GCA_029261955.1 Deltaproteobacteria bacterium
CGACTCAGCCCCTGTTCGATGGCCCAGGCCACCGGAGCGTGGTAGGCGAGGTTGAAGTGCAGGAAGGGCAGGTCCTCGCGGCAGCCCCAGAAGCGGCCGTAGAGCACGTCGTCGTGCAGCGCGTGGAAGGTGGCGGCGATCAGCTCGCCCTGCCGCCGCGCCACGAAGAAGCGGATGCTCGCCGGGATGCTCCGCTGCAGCTCCTCGAAGAACGGGGCGCCGAGCGGCGCCGAGGGCTCCCCGTTGCGGCGGGCGGTGGCGTCGTACATCGAGAGCATGTCGGCCCACAGCGAAGCGGGCGCTTCGTCCCCGCGCACGACCTCGACGGTCACCCCCTGCTCGTCCAGGGCCCTCGTCTCGCGCTTCCACCGGTTGCGCCGCTTCGCGCTCAGCACCGCCAGGAAGGCGTCCAGGTCTGCGTAACCGGCGTTCTGCCACTGGTACTGCCAGGTCAAGCGCCGCGCGAAGCCAGCCTGCTCGAAGGCCTGCGCCTCGTCCTCGGCGCAGAAGTGCACGTGCGCGCTGGCCGCGTCGCCGTGCAGAGCCGCCCGCAGCGCCTGTGCCACGAGACGCAGCAGGCGGGGGCGGTCTCCATCGCCGGTGAGCACGCGCAAGCCGTTGGCCGGGGTGAGGGGCACCGTCGAGACCAGCCGCGGGGTGATGGCCTTCCCGAGCTCGCTGGCCGCATCGTCGACGGGCCCGTACCAGACGAACTCGCCCCAGCTGTCGTGTCGGAGCCACAGGGGCATGGCGGCGACGGCCTGGCCCCCTTCGCTCAGCAGCAGGTGGGCAGGCTGCCAGCGGTCGGTGCCGGTGGCGGGCAGCGTGGCCTCCGCGGCCCGAATCCAGGCCGAGCTCAGCAGCGGGCCGGCCGGAGCCGCCAGGCGGTCCCAGTCCGCGGCGTCGACCTCGTCGACGGAGTGCAGCAACCGGGCGGAGATGCCCTCAGTGGGCACGCGGCAGGTCCAGCGTCACGGGATGACCAGGTCCAGCCCCACGCCGGGCCACTCGGGAAAGGCCACCTGGTCCTTGTTCGCCCGCCACACTTCGTTCCACCGCGCCTCGTCGCCGTAGTGCTGCGCTGCGATGGCACGCAGGGTCTCGCCCTTCTGCACGGTGTGGAGGGTGGATTCGCCGGCGGTCGTCGCCTTCGGCAGGTCGAGGACCTCGACCGCGGGGCCGGTGATCGTGAAGAACTCGTCCAGCCAGGCCCGGTACTCGGGCTTGCTTCGGATGCTGGTGATGGCCGCGTCCACGGCCGCCTTCAGCTCGACCTCGCCCCGGGGCAGCATCGCGGCGTAGGCGAAGGGGTGCACGTTGAGCTGCACGATGCGCAGGGTGTCGGCGTGCGGGACGATCTCGCCCACCACGAAGGGGTAGTCGTAGATGACGGCGTCCAGCTCGCCGGAGCCCAGCAGGTCGAAGTAGCCGTCCTCCACCAACGTCAGCTGGCTGCCGGGCAGCGCCGTCTTGGCCCAGGCCTCGGCCGCGGGGTCGTTGTAGAGGCCCACCTTCTTGCCGGCGAGCGCGGCCATGTCGCGGATGCCGCTGTCCTTGCGCACCACGAGGCAGAGGCCCGACTCCAGGTAGCCCGTCGACCAGCCCACATCGACCGCGTCGTTGGGGATCCAGCCGGCGATCACCGCGTCCACGGCGCCGGTTTGCACGCCAATCTCGTGGGAGTTCCAGGTGACCGGCAGGATCTCTGCCTTCACGCCGAGTTCGGCCGCGATCGCGTGGCTCAGGTGGTGCTCGAAGCCCGTGGGCAGCCCGTCGCTCCCCTTGAAGGTCATGGGCGGCGAGTGGTTCTCGGTGCCCACGCGCAGCGTGCCGCGGCTGCGGATCTGCTCCAGCAGGTCCGCGACGGGCGTCGGCTCGGGCGCCGGCTCCTCGGTCGGGCCACAGGCAGCGAGCAGCAGGCAGAGCAGCAGCGATCGGGTCGCGATCGTCATCGGGGGGCGTTCTCGCTCAAGGGCGCCCAGTGTACCGCGCCAGGGCATCACTCCGACTTCTCCCCAGCGGCCTACAATGTCGGCTCGTGAACGAAGTCATCGGCCAATACCAGCTGACGTCGGTCCTCGGCGGGGGCGGCATGGCGACCGTCTACCGGGCCGAGCACCGCGCCGGCATCGGCATGATCGCCGCCGTCAAGAAGCTCCACCCGCACCTCGCAGCCGACGCCAACCTGCGCGCGCGGCTGAAGGTCGAGGCCCAGGCCCTGGCGCGGCTCCAGCACGAGAACGTCGTCCGCCTGCTCGACTACGTGGACGAGCCGGGCTCCTGCGCGCTGGTCACCGAGCTGGTCGCGGGCTCCACCCTGCGCCGCTACATCGAGAACGACGGCCACAGCCCCATGCCCATCGAGCAGTCGGTGGCGCTCTTCCGCCAGATGCTCGCCGGCGTGGGCCACGCGCACGAGCAGAACTGCCTGCACCGCGACATCAAGCCGGGCAACGTCATGGTCACGCCCGAGGGCGTGGTGAAGGTGCTCGACTTTGGCATCGCGACCCTCGTCGACACCGAGCGCATGACCCAGACCGGCGTCTCCATCGGGACCCCGGTCTACATGGCGCCCGAGCAGCTCGACAACATGGACGGCCTGGACGAGCGCGCCGACATCTACTCCCTGGGCGTGACCTTCTGGGAGATGCTGGCGGGCCCGAACGCGCGGACGAAGGGGCAGAAGGGCTGGCGCCTGGGCGGCGACGGCTTCGAGATCCTGCGGCGGCGCGGGGTGCCCGAGCCGCTCGTCCAGCTGGTCGTGCGCATGGTCGCCGAGGACCTCGAGCGGCGGCTGCGCGACATCCCCTCCGTGCAGGCGGCCCTCGAGGCCGCGCTGTCGGACGACGCGACGCGGCTCGATCCCAGCGCGACCCTGGAGTGGCACGCGCTCGAAGACCCCGAGGCGACGAAGAACCTGAGCCCCGACCCGATCGCGGCGCCCCGGGCAGACGGCGCGACCCTGCGCAAGAAGGCCGCGGAGGTCGGCAAGACACGTGAGCAGCGGACGGAGCTGCGCCAGACGACGACCCTGGTGGAGCCAGGCCCCAGCTGGCTCCCCTGGGCGGGCGCCGGCACGGCCCTGTTGGCGCTCGCGCTGCTGGCGGCCTTCCTGCTGCGCGGCCCCAGCCTGTCCATGGTCGACGAGGGCAGCGAGGCCCTGCGCTCCCTCCCGGGCACGGTCGCCCTGGCCGCCGGCGCCTTCTTCTACGGCCCCGAGGACCGCAAGGTCGTGCTGTCCGCCTTCGCCCTGGACGCCCGCGAGGTCACGCTCGGCGAGTGGCGCAGCTGCATGCGGGCCGACGGCTGGCCCTGCCCCGACATCAGCGAGCACTACGAGATGATCGGCGGCATCGAGCACGCCTCCGACGACGAGCCGGTCCAGTTCATGAACTGGCAGGAGGCCATGGGGCACTGCGCCTGGAAGGGCGCGGGACTCGGGCTGCCGGCCGGGGTGGTGGGGCGGCTGCCGACGGACGCGGAGTGGGAGCGCGCGGCGCGCGGCGCCAGCAAGCCGGGCCGCACCTACCCCCACGGGGACTCCCTGGACCGCTCGGCCTTCTCGGGCGATCGCCTGCGCCCCGCGGGCAGCACGGACCTGGACCGCACGCCCGCTGGAATCCGCGATCTCACGGCCTCGGTCGAGGAGTGGGTGCTGGACGCCGGCCCCGAGAACCCGCAAGAGGGCCTGGATCTCGGCTACCCCAGCGAGGCCGGCGCCGACCCGGTGGGCATGGGCGCCTCCGCGGTGCGGGGCGTGCGGGGCGGCAGCCAGGAGGGCGGCGGCATCGACGAGGCCTTGTACCGGTCCCAGGGCCGGCAGTGGGTTCACGCGTCCAGGCGCAGCTCAGGGCGCGGCTTCCGCTGCGCCTACGGCCCCCAACGAGCGACGGAGTGACGGCATGAGGTGGATGCTGCTGTTGCTGCTGCTCTGCACCCCGGCGATGGCCGACGAGGGGGACGTCGACCTGGACGCCGTGTCCGCCGCCCCGCCGACGGTCGAGGACTTCGGCTACTGGCTCGGCCGCCTCGGCGAGACCCAGAAGGGCCTGGCCCTCAACGTGCTCGCGGACCTGACCTCGGACTCGCACCTGGACCGCAAGGCCGTGGCCGAGGTCCTTCGGCGGCTCCTGGACGAGGGCCCCCCGCCCGAGGACTTCGGCTACCGCTGCACCAACTGCTTCCAGCGGCGCCTCAGCGCGCTGCTCCAGCCGCTGCGCATGAAGGGCCCGCGGGTGAACGGGCCGGTGGAGGGGATCATCGCCCTCAAGCTCGACAAGGGCTTCCTGCGCAAGCTGACGCCCGAGGCGCGCGAGGAGATCGGCGACTCGTTGCCCGGCGCCGTCAAGGCGCTGCTGGCGGGCTGGTCGCCCCAGGGCAAGTTCTCGCGCTGGGCCTATGCGCGCTACCACGAGA
>JAJDAI010000706.1 GCA_029261955.1 Deltaproteobacteria bacterium
ACGTCCGCCTCGCCCGGCTCCACGGCCTCGGGCCGCACGCGGTCGGTGGCGTCGGTGACCCGCAGGCCCTCGGGGTTGTCGGAGACGAGCAGGTCGTCGAAGGCGAAGCCGTCGTCCTGCACGTTGCTGTCGGCGCCGAAGCGGAAGCGCATGCGGACGAAGGGCTCGCCGGCGAAGGCCTCCAGGTCGTGCCCGGCAAGCACCCAGCCGCCGCTCCCGTCGCCCGTGCTGCTGGCGCCGCTCCAGCCGTGCTGCCCCGGCAGCGCCGAGACGCCGTCGTCGGTGTACCAGTTCAGCTCGTCGCCGAAGGAGCCGACGCGGTCCCAGCTCGCCCCGTCGTCCGTCGAGGCCTCGAGCAGCGCGCCGTCCCAGGAAGACTCCGCGTTCCACCAGACGGGCAGCTCGATCCGCGGGTTGCTGAGGGTCGAGAAGTCGTAGCAGGGGCCCTCCACCCACGACGCCTCGTCGGGGCTGTAGGTCCCGGTGCCGAGGCCGCCGGTCACCCAGGCGCTGCTCCCGCTGAAGGCGCCCTGGATGGCCGCCTTGGCCGGCGCGCCGAGGGCCCAGGACGCGTTCACGCCACCGAAGCGCCACTGCCTCGCGCTGTCTCCCTCGAAGTCCTCGGAGTGAGGCCACGCGGCGATCAGCTCCGGCGGGTGCACCTGGGCCGAGGCGACGTCGTTGTCCGCCTCGACGTCCCCGGGCGCGGCGTGCCCCACCTCGATCTCGTAGAGCCTCGGGTCCGTCACGTCGACGGGCACCGTGAAGGTCCAGTCGGCCACGTCGCAGGGCAGCAGCGTGCCGGGGAGCGTCTCCTGCACCAGCGTCACGCCGTCGACGAGGTACTCCAGCGGCACGTCGCTCAGCTCGCTCAAGCCCAGGTTGGCGACGGTGGTCGTGACCGTGACCTCAGAGTCACCGCAGCCCGGCTGGCTGAGCACGACCGACAGCACCGCGAGGTCGATGTCGAGCGCCTGCCGCAGGGCCAGGTCGTCGATCGCCATGTCCGAGGCCAAGTCGGCTCCGGTCGTCGCCGCGAGGCGCACCCGGGTGTCCGCGCCGACCACGGCCAGGGGCACGCAGGCCACCTGCTGCCAGGCGTCCAGGTCGTCGGTCACCGGCCCGAAGCTGTCCAGGGACCAGGGGCCTGCGGGGTCGAAGTAGTGCGCGCTCAGGGCGGCCTCGTCCGCCGCCGCGCCGTCGGTGTCGAGGACGACGGTGTTGGCGTCCAGGACCTCGACGACGTCGAAGGCGCCGTCGTTGAGCGAGGAGCCCTCGATGGCGACGTGCATGCCCGGCTGGAGCACCGTGAAGTCCGCGCTGACCGAACTCAGGGTCTCCGTCGCCCCGACCATCACGCCGTCCGTCACGAGCACGGGCGGCTGCTGGTCGACGCTGAGCGTGCCCATGTCGCCACCCAGCTGGTGGTACCAGAAGGAGAGCCAGGCCCCGTCGATCTGCGAGACGTCCAGCAGCGGGGACAGCAGGTGCGCCTCCTGCGCCGGGGAACAGGAGCCCGAGGCCTCGGTGTAGGCGTAGCGGCCCTCGGCCGTGCCGGGGGCGTGGTCGATGGAGGGGCCGGTGTCGGCCGACGGCGTGCCGCCGGAGTCGATCGTCCAGTCCAGGCCGTCGCCCGTGGCGTTCTGCCAGTCGCCGAGCAGGGTGCAGGGCACGCCGCAGGCGGCGCTGCACTCGGGCTCCGCCTCGAAGTCCTGGAGCACGGGCAGCTCGACCTGGGCCTGTGCGAGCCCGGGGAACAGCAGCAACAAAGCGATCGATCTCAACCCCACAGCTGCGGAGGATCGCAGCCGCTCCTCACGCGAGCAAGGCGCGCGCGTGCTGCGGTGAGTGAGGGGGCCCATCCCTCCACGCTCGTCCCGGCGGCCGAGGCGCGCGCGGGCAGCAGGATGCCCGGGCCGCGAACCCAGAGCTTGTGAGGGAATCGGGCCTCAGGAGAGGTCCTTGCCCAGCTCCATCGCGGTCGTTCGCCCCGAGCGGATCGCGGCCATGATCCCGTGGCCCGTCCGGGCCGAGGCGCCGGCGATGTAGAGCCCCTGCAGGCCCATGCTGACCCGGGGGCGGCCGAGGGCGAACTGGTCCGGCGTCCCCGCCAGGCCGTAGCCGGAGCCGCTGGAGGCGCGGGTGTAGCGCATGTGGCTGACGGGGGTCGCGGACTCGCGGAAGACGATGCGGTCGGCGGTGCCCGGAAACTGCGTGTCCAGCCGGCTGACCATCTGGTCCTCCAGGCGCTGCTTGCGGGCCTGGTACGCAGGCTTCTTGCGGTAGCTGCCGTCGACCAGCTCCTCGGGGCTCACGCCCCAGTGCGCCGGATCGCCGGGCATCACCGTCATGACCTCCACCGTCGAGATGCCCTCGGGTGCGTGCGCCCCGCTGTCCGGATCCTTGCGGCTGGCAGAGGTGATGTAGGCGCCCTGCGGCATGGCGTCGGCGTCGGCCCGGACGGCCGAGTAGAGGCCCTCCGTGTCGTAGTGGTCGAAGACCCAGTAGTTGCTGGACCTCATGCCGTCCTCGGCGAGGTCGCCCTTCACGCCGAGGCAGGTCATGAAGATGCCGTCGGCCACGGTCCAGTCATTTGCGCGCCGGAACCAGCGGCGCGGCAGGTGCTCGGCGCCCACGAGCTCGAGCAGGGTGCGCTTGGGGTCCGCGTTGCTGATCACGGTGCGGGCGCGCACGGTCTGCGCCTCGCCGCCGCGGGGCGTGACCTGGACGCCGACCCCGCGGTCGTCCTCGATGAGGATCCGGTCGACGACGGTCTGCAGGTGCACCGTTGCGCCGGCGTCCTCCGCCGAGCCCGCGATGCGGTCGGCGATGACCTGCCCGCCGCCCTTCGGGTACCAGGCGCCGCGAAAATAGTGGTTCGCCAGGGCGCAGTGCAGCATCGCGCTGACCTCGCTCGGCGGCAGACCGTAGTCGCCGTTCTGGCCCAGCAGCACCGCGCGCAGTTTCGGGTCGCGCGTGCAGTGGTCCAGCATGCTGTCGACGTTCCACTTGAGCGCCATGCTGGCCGCCACCGCGGGCGCCTTGAGGAGCAGGTGCAGGGCCACCCCCGGCGTCATGACGCCGTGCTGCGCGTCGACGGTGTCCACGAAGTCCTGCAGCTGGCGCAGGTAGGTGATGTAGCGGTCGATGCCGCGCCGCTCGGACGGGAACAG
>JAJDAI010000707.1 GCA_029261955.1 Deltaproteobacteria bacterium
GGATGCCCATGTCGGGCTCGGCGGCCACGCCGGTCAAGATGAGCGGGACCATCGGGCGGTCGCCGGCGTAGGTCATCTTGATGGGGGCGATGTCGCTGACCTCGGCGTCGGGGGCCAGCTTCATGGCGAGGAACTTCATGCCCCCCTCGACGTAGTGCGCGACGATCCCGCGCATCTCGTCGGTGATCAGGTAGCCGTTGGTGTTGAGCCAGTCCGCCAGCGCGTCGGGGTCGTCCGAGGAGACCACCGTGGGCTCGAAGGGCCCGACCTGGGGCAGGACCTCCACCTTCACACCGTTGTCGTCGTCGTCGTCGCCCTCACCGGGGCTCGGGAAGCCGTCGTCCTGGTCCTCCCAGCCGTACTGCGTCGGGGCGATGACGCGGGGCGTGGTGGCGGCGTCCAGCAGCCGCAGCGTCGAGGCCGGGACGACGTCCAGCTCCGGGGTCTCGGGGACCGGGATGACCCAGGAGAAGGCGGCGGGGCGGCCGGTGTAGCTGATCTCCACGTGCGCGGTGATCGTGCCGTCGCCGTTGACCTCGAAGAGGATGCGTTCCTTCGTCTGATCCACGGCCACCAGGTCGGAGCCGTTGCAGAAGAAGCCGCCGCAGGCCAGCGCGGCCGAGGGCGCGGACAGGGCGAGGAGAAGGAACGCGAAAAGAAGGCGCATGCAGGCTCCGATCGGGGCGACGGGTATGCAGGATTCACGCCACGAGGCGGGGCCTGCTGCGGCCCCGTGGGTCGTTCAGCGGCGCCGGATCTCCCAGGTCTGGCTCGTCGCGCAGCGCGTCGCGCGGGCCGAGACCCCCTCGGACTCGCCGTAGTCCAGGGCCTCGATGCGGCAGGGGCCGGTGCCGGCGTCGAGCTGCCGCGTGCGCGTGGCGGGCCCCCAGGCGGAGAAGTCGGGCGCGGGGTGCTCGGCCGGGGCGCGGAAGACGGCAGAGACCACCCGGCCATCGCGCCGGCTCAGCTCCAGGGACACCGCGCCGGCCACGTCGACCGCCGCGCTCTCCGCGCCCAGCTCCAGCTCCAGCGGCCCGTCGGGCAGGGCCAGCACGACGGGCGCGCTGCTCGGCGGCACGACGGGCTCGATCGCGGGCTCCAGGGGCGCCTGCGTCACCGAGAGAAAGATCCCGAGCGCGAGGGCGCCGCTCAGCGCCGCGGACGGCCAGATGCGGCGCTGCTCGATGGAGCGCATGAGCACCGTCGCGGGGGCGAGCAGGCCGTGCACGGCCATGCGGCCGAGCAGGCCCAAGGGCGCGAGCAGCGGCGCGGTGAGGGCCAGCCCGTCCAGGAACAGCTCGTCCAGCGTGCGCTGACCGGACACCACGCGCGCGTTGACCTCGACCTGCGGTCGGCCCCCCCCGAGGAAGAGCAGCGGCGCGGCCGCGGAGTAGAGCACGGTGGGCACCATCCACCGGCCGCCGCCAGGCTCCGAGGCGAACAGCGCCGCGACGACAGCGAGGCAGAACGCGCCGAGCGGGCCCGCCAGGCCGCCGGTGCGCGGCTCGCTGAGGGACCAGGTGACCGCGCGCTGGAAGGCCTCGATCTGGGCCAGGGCCTGCGGCGTACTCGGCTCCAGGGCCCGCGCAGCCCGCAGGGCCACCACCACCCCTTCGATGGCGGCCACGGTGGTGGGCACGCGCTTCGAGGGGCGCCCGGGGATGGGGGACCACCAGGTGGTCGCGGCCTCCTCCAGCAGCAGCTCGGCCCGCAGGCCGCGCAGCTCCGTGTCGTCCACGGCGCCCTCCGACCGATCGAGCACGTTGCGGCACTCGGCGAAGCGGTCCAGGGCCAGGAGCAGGCGCGCGTAGTCCAGGTGGCGCGGTCCGGGGCGAGCGCGCGCGGCGCCGACGAGCGCTTCGGTGGCTGCGTCCCAGTCCCCCGAGTCGCGCCCGTCCGCCACGGCCTTGCGAAGCCGGGGCTCGACGCGGCTCAGCAGGGCCTCCAGCGGGTCCACTGGCTCGCTCACGCCGTCGGCGGGAGGTCGGCGGGGCCGGCGACGTGCAGCACGCCGTCGGGGGGCTGCTCACCCGCGGGCAGGCCGGAGACCACGAGGCGGCAGCGGCCGGGCGCGAGGGTGCGCAGCCGGTCGAAGAGGGGGCGGAGCTCCGACGCTTCGATGCCTGCGGGCAACTGCACGGCCAGCAGGTCGGGGGACTTGCGGCTCAACAGCGGCCCGAGCTCGTCCAGGGGCACCGAGGGGCCGAGGCTCAGGGTGCTCCAGCCCTGGAAGAGCAGCCCGAGCGTGAGGGCCTGAACGGGGACCGGGTCGGGGGCCGGCGGCAGGCCGACGCAGATGGCCAGGGGGCCGCCGATGGGGCCGGGCTCCAGGGCGAAGCGCATGGTCGCGAGGCGCGCCCCGAGCCAGCTCGACGCGAAGCCCGCCTGGGCGGGGCTGGCGCTGCCCTGCTCCACGAGCCAGCTCAGGGAGCGATGGACCGGCATCAGCAGCTCGACCAGCATGCGGCGCCAGGGCAGGGGAGGCAGGTTGTTCAGCGCCGCCTGGGCCGCGGCGGGGTCCACGTCCAGCAGCGCGCCGAGCAGGCGCTCCCTCGGCTCGCGCAGGGCGGGCGGGCCCTTGCCGGCTTCGGGAGGGGCGGCGTCGACGGCTTGGATGGTGCCGTCCTCGCGGGCGCGCTCGATGGCCTCGGACACGGCGAGGCCGGAGTCGACGAGCGCCTTGACCTTCGCGATGACCGCGATGTCCTGGTCGGAGTACTGGCGGTAGCCCGAGGAGCTGCGGCTGGGCCTCACGAGATCGTAGCGGCGCTCCCAGGAGCGCAGCGTCTCCGGGCGCACGCCGGTTCGCTCGACCACGGTCTTGATGCGCCAACCCACAGCGCGGTCCTAGCACGAAACGGGCCCCGCCCGCCCCGGCGCCTCCCCGAAGCCCGCACCTGCCTTGACCCGAGCGCGCCGCCCAGGGATCGTCTCGTCCCCGGTCCTACCGGGCCGGAGACTCCCCATGCGCCTGCTCTGCCTGCTGCTCGTCCTGTCCTTCCCGCTGTCCGCCCTTGCCGAGGAGCGCAAAGGCAACGGCTGGGGGGCCATCCAGCTCAACGGGGAGCAGGTGGACGTGAAGTGGAGCGACGGCGACAGCTTCAAGTTCAAGTCGGGTGAGAACAGCGGCCAGGGCGTGCGGCTCACTGGCTACAACACCCTGGAGTCCTACGGCCCCGTGCACCGCTGGGGAGGCTGGACCGCCGGCGAGCTCTACGGCTTCGCGAAGCTGGGCAAGTCCCTCGCGAGCGCCCGGGTCTGGGACTGCACCAGTGAGGGCGAGCGCGACGGCTACGGCCGCTTGCTGGTGAGCTGCCCCGACGTCGCCGTCTTCATGATCCTCAACGGCCACGCGCACGTCTTCGGCCTCGAGGACCCCGTCAGCAAGGCCGCCCTGAAGGCGCAGAAGCGCGCCCAGGACGAAGGCATCGGGATGTGGGCGAAGGGCGTGCCGAGCCACCTCATCACGAGCCTCCACTCCGCGGACGAGAACCCCGACAAGGGCTACACGCCCTACAACCGCTGGGTCGACACGGCCACGGGCGAGTCCGCGCAGGCGGAGCACGGCGACACCTACGCCGTCTGCCAGGAGGTCTGCATGGGCCCCGAGGCAACGCAGAGCTGCATGATCTACGTGCCCTTCACCCAGCGCTACCGCAACAAGCCGGACTGCCTGGAGCCCTGGAGGAAGAAGAAGGAGCAGAAGAAGGCGGACGAGGCGCCCCCCACTCCGAAGGGCGAGCCCACCGGCGGCTGAGGCTCTTGTCCCGGGCCGATTGGATCGCTTGCGGCGCCCGGCACATCAGCTAAAAGACCGGGCCCCACGCGGCGCGCGTCCGATCTCCACTCCGGATCGCGATCGACTGCTCGGGCCCGAGTTGCCCGCATGCTCCAGACCCTGCGCTCCCTCCTCTTCGGCCGCTTCTTCGCGGCCGCTGCCCTGCTCGCCCTGCTCGGGGGCTGCCCCGAGGTCGACGACGACGACGACCCCGTGGACGACGACGACACCGCGGACGACGACGACGTCACTGCGGATGACGACGACACGACGGCGGACGACGACGACGCGACGGGCGACGACGACGACAGCGCGGGCCCCGAGGAGTACGAGTTCCTGCTCGCGCACCTCGACCTCTTCATCGCCAACAACTTCGCCGACGGCGGGCTGAGCTACACCGCGACCCTGGACTCGGTCGTCAGCGCCAAGACCGACACCGCCGCCCTGGCCACCGACATCGCCGAGGCCTGGGCCGTCGTGGACATGCGTTGGGAGAACGAGCTGGAGGTCGGCAGCGGCGGCTGGGTCGTCGTGGCCGGCGAGGGCAGCGAGCCCTTCATCAACGGCACGGTGCTGCCGGCCCTGGTGGACGGCGCGGTCGTCGTGGACATCGCCTGGGAGCTCGACGGCGAAGAGGGCAGCAACATCGCCGTCATCGCCCCCGGCGGCGGCGCGCCCGACGACACCGAGGCCTTCCTGGTCGCGCTCATCGACACCTGGCGCAGCCCCGATGGCAGCCGCGACGACAGCTCCATCGGCTTCCTGGACGGATTCGGGAACCTCCTCGGCACCTTCGAGGCGACCCTCTCCTGCGCCGACCTGCTCTGCGAGGGCGAGGCGAGCGCCGAGGAGCTGGGTCACGGCGCCGACACCCTGGTCGAGAGCAGCGTGGCCTGCCTGGACGAGGGCGGCTGCGAGATGACCGCCGCCCTGGTCGGCTTCCTGGGCGCGCCCACCTTCTCCTACAACCCCGACGACGGCACGCTCCTGCAGGACGCGGACACCTTCGGGCACGTCTACTACAGCGGCTCGTGGACGCTGGGTGAGGACTGCGGCTGCGACGCCAACAACGACCTCGACGGTGACGGCTTCACGCCCGCCGACGGCGACTGCGACGACAGCGACGAGTACGTCTTCCCCGGTGCGGACGAGCTCTGTGACGACGTGGACACGGACTGTGACGGCACCCTCGCCGACGAGTTCGACGACCTGGACGGCGACGACGAGCCCGACT
>JAJDAI010000708.1 GCA_029261955.1 Deltaproteobacteria bacterium
GGTTCCAGGTGCGCGCCCTGGAGGAGCAGCTGCTGCGCGGCGCCGCCGCCGTGGAGCCCGAGTCCATCTGCATGCCCAACGCCCCGCCGGGCCTGCACCGCGTGCGGCCCGAGCTGGACCTGCTCATCACCTCGCGGGCCGACGGGCTGGCGCTGCCCGCCTGCGCGGTTCCTGCGAGCTGGCAGGCGGCGGCGGGGGTCGAGGACCCCGAGGGGGGCGTCGGCGCGCTGCTGTGGGTCCGCCCGGGATCGGGGCTCTGCTCGGCGTTGTAGAGTTCCGCCCTTCCCCGGACGGCCATGCCCCAGCTCCTCCCCCTCCCCGACGGCCCCGCCGCGGCCCTCGTGCAGGGCGGCTGAACGATGCAGGACCGCTACGTCGCCGATGTGGGTGACTTCGTGAAGTACGGGCTGCTCCGGCGTCTGGCGGCCGGGCTCCGCCTGGGCGTCGCCTGGTACCTGCACCCCGACGAGGGCCACAACAACGACGGGAAGCACGACGCCTCCCTGCGCGAGCCCGCGCTCTGGGCCGACTACGACCCCGAGCTGTTCGCGGCCCTCGGCCCGATCCGGGAGCAGCGGGGCGGCGTCGCGGCGGTCGAGCAGTCCGGCGTCCTGGGGTCCGCGGTCTTCGCGGGCGAGCGCTTGGACTTTCGGGGGACGGCGCGCGAGCGCGAGGCCTGGCGCGCCCGCTGGTTCGACGAGGCGATGGGGGCGGTGGAGGGCTGCGACATCGTCTTCGCGGACCCCGACAACGGCCTCTGCGCCGACGCGAGCTACCGCCCGGCCCGGGTCAAGGACTGGAAGCGCCTGCCCCACGCGGAGGTCGGTCGCCTCGCGGGTGGGCGCTGCGCCGTGCTCTACCACCACAACACCCGCCGGCGCGGCGGGCACGCGGTCGAGATCGCGGACTGGCTCAGGCTGCTGCCGCCCGGCAGCCTGGCGATCCGGGCCCGGGCCGGGAACTCCCGGACCTTCTTCGTGGTGAACCCCTCGCCGCAGATCGACGCGCGCGCCCGGGGATTCGCCCGGGACTGGGCCTCCGCGAAGGTCGAGTTGCACGAGCTGGCGGCGGGCTGATGAGCAAGTCCCCTCTCGCCCATCAGCCCTCTTGGAAGCAAGCACACGAACAGCTGGCGTGCCGCCGCATGCCGACAAGGAGAGCTCATGTCGATCTGGTTTGAAGGCTCCAACGACATCGATTGCACACTGGAGCGAGTCGTCCAGTCCCTGGGGGACCTCGGCGCGCACCACCTCGGTGTGATCGGTCGGATGCCGGGGCTGTCGGCCGTCGAGGTGGTCGAGCAAGGGGAGGACTTCGTCACCCTTCGGACCAACGAAGGGGTCATGACGAGGACGGGCATCTCGAAGCGCGTCGAGCCGGACCGGGTCGTCCTGCAACTCGACGAGGACTACCAGGCCGGACGACTGGTCACCACGAAGGCTCACTTCCACCACGAGTTCACGGCCCGGGGCGAAGCCGTGGAGCACCGCATCGTCATCAGCAGCGTCGAAGCCCCCGGATTCCTCGGCTTCTTCTACCGAAAGCTCGGAAGCTCCAGCATCGGGAACGCGTTCCTGCGGTCAACCAAGGACTTCCTGGAGTCCACGAACAAGGCCGGATCGACATGAACCTCAAGCAGATCACCGACGACCTCATCGCGGACCTCGCTGGGCTGACCTACGGCCCGCCGGTCGCCTACGTCTACAACCCGCTGGTCTACGCGCGGGGGCCGTGGGACCTCTACTGCGAGCGCTACGGCCAGGGGCGGCGTGAGGTGCTGATGATCGGCATGAATCCTGGACCCTTTGGCATGGCGCAGGTTGGCGTGCCCTTCGGCGAGATCGCCCACGTCCGGGACTGGCTGGGCATCGAAGCCCCCGTCGGCAAGCCGCCGCTCGAGCACCCCAAGCGCCCGATCCTCGGCTTCGACTGCACCCGTTCGGAGGTCAGCGGCCGGCGGCTGTGGAGCTGGGCGAAGGACACGTTCGGCACCCCCGATGCCTTCTTCGACCGCTTCTTCATCACCAACTACTGCCCGCTGGTCTTCATGGAGGAGGGCGGCCGGAACCGCATCCCCGAGAAGCTCCCGAAGGCCGAGCGGGAACCGATGTACGCCGCCTGCGACCGTGCGTTGCGCCGCACGGTGGAGCTGATGGAGCCGAAGTACGTGGTGGGCGTGGGCAAGTTCGCCCAGAAGAAGGCACAGCAGGTCGTCGGCGATCTCGACGTGATCATCGGCTCCGTGCCCCACCCCAGCCCGGCCAGCCCCCTGGCAAACCGGGGCTGGGCGCCGCTCATGGACGCCGCGCTGCGGGACCTGGGCGTTGTCGGCTGAGCGCGCTCAACCGGTGGTGCGGCAGAGGCAGTAGAGGAACTCCTGCTCCGAGCCCCAGGGCGTGGTGTGGACTTCAGTCAGGCTGCTGACCTTCTCGAAGGCTGCCCCGAACTCCCCGTGCAGGCCCTCGGCCGAGTAACGCACGACCTCCAGCCCGCTGCACTTCTGAGGACCCTGCGGCCCGAAGGTAGCCACCAGCGCGTGGCCGCCGGGCTTCAGGGCGCGCAGCACCGCCTGCACGTAGCGGCGGCGGCTGTCCTCGTCCG
>JAJDAI010000709.1 GCA_029261955.1 Deltaproteobacteria bacterium
GCCGGCCGTCGCCGCGCAGCCGCTCGGTGAACTCGCCGTCGTCGTACTGCTCGACCCTGGCGCGGCTGTGGCGCATGCCCAGCTCGTCGTCGGCCGCCTCCTGGTCCACGAAGCGGGACCACCACAGGTGGCCCAGGCCCAGGCGGGCTTCGCCGTGCTCGGGCACCCGATCCAACGCGGCCTGGAACGCGGCCACCGCCTCGCTGAACGCGTCGACGACGAGCTTGCGCAGGTCCTGGGCGTGGTTCTCCAGGTCCCACATGGCGCGCTTGTGCTCGACGCCGTGCCAGGACTTCACCTCGTTGCGGATCTCGCGCGCCTCCTTCGTGGTCCAGGCGAGCTCCTGGCGGAAGCCCTCGTAGCGGGCGGTCAGCGCCTGGCCTTCCAGGACCTTCGACTCGGCCTCGCTGCGCAGCCGCTCGGCCTTTCGGGCCCCCTCCAGGAAGCCTTCGACCTGCCGCGCCAGGGTCCGGGCGGAGCGGGTGCGTCCCTTCGGCTCCCGGGCCAGCGCCGCGAGGCAGATCTCGTCCAGCTCCGGCGGGATGTCCCGCTGCGGCGTGCGGATCGACGGCGGCAGCGGGTCCTCGGAGCAGCAGCGGACCATCAGCTCTTCGGGGTCGGGGTCCTCGATGGGCCGGCGCAGGGTCAGCGACTCGTAGAGGATCGCCCCCAGGGCGTAGACGTCGGCCAGGTGCGGCTCGACGTCCACCTCCATCTGGATCTGCTCGGGCGCCATGTAGCCGGGCGTGCCGGTCAGGCTCAGCGACTCGATGTCCGGGGTCTGGGCCTCGTCGACGCGGCGCGCGATGCCCCAGTCCAGGAGCTGCACCTCGCCGAAGTCGCCGAGCACGATGTTTCCCGGCTTCACGTCCCGGTGCACGACGCCGCGGGAGTGCGCGAACTCCACGGCCATGCAGATCTGGATGAACACCGTCAGCAGGCGGACCCGACCGAAGTCCTCGTTGACCTTGAGGTCCTGCTTGCGGATCGCGCCCAGGATCGTGGCGAGCGAACGCCCCTGGAGCCGCCGCATCGTGAAGAAGGGTTCGCCGGTCGGGAGCGAGCCAAGTTCGTGTACTGGGACGATGTTCGGGTGTTCGAGGCCTCCTCCGAGGCGCGCCTCGCGGATGAGTCGGGCGCGGGCACCGGGGCGGGTGGCCTCTTCGGGTGAGAGGGTCTTCAGCGCGACTTCGCGCCGCAGATCCCGGTCCTCCGCCAGCTGCACGACGCCCATGGCGCCCCGGCCGAGCTCCTCGAGGGTGCGGTAGCGGGTGCCGGTGCCGGTCAGGATCTCGTCGTCGAGCTCCAGGGGCCGGTGCCCGCCGCTCGATCGGCTCCAGGCGGCCGCGATCAGGTCGGGATCGGCGACATCGTCCAGCTCCCGGGAGCCCGGGCGCGTGGGCGGCATCTCGATCAGCAGGTTCGGGTCCGTGTTCACGCGCTCGGCGGCTGCGGGTTCCGGATCGTCCTTGGGCTCCTCGTCGTCCGGCCCACCTTCGCTCACGGTGCGTCCAGCTTCTTGATGACGGAGGCCTTGCCGCCCGCCTCGATGGTCACCGACTGCGTGATCTCCTGGTTGTTCACCGAGGGAAAGACCAGCTTCACGCTGTGCTTGCCGGCCGGCAGCTCCATGCCGCGCACGGGGGTGCGCCCCACCGACTTGCCGTCCACGAACACGTTGGACCAGGGGTAGGAGTTGACGACCAGCGTGCCGGGCTCGGCAGCGGGCGGCTCGGCGGGCTCCTCCGCCGCGGCGACGGGCTCCTTCTTGGCCGCTGGCTCCTTCTTGGGGGCCGGCTTTGCTTCGGCCTTCGGCTTTGCTTCGGCCTTCGCGACGGGCTTCGGCTCGGCCTTCGGTGTGACCCTCGGCTCGGCCTTCGGTGTGACCTTCGGCTCGGCCTTCGGTTCGGGCTCCGCGAGTGTGGGCTCGCCGCGGGCTGCGCGCAGGCGCTCCTCCAAACTCGGGGCGCTGGCGGAGGGAGGCGGCGCCGGCAAGGCGGTGGGCTCGGCGGCGACGGGCACCGCGGCGGGCTCCTCCGAGGGCGGCGGCGCGACGGCAGGGCGGGGCGCGGGCGCGGCGGGCAGGGCGTCCTCACCCACCAGGCGAGGGTCCCGGTCCGGCGACACCGGCTTGATGATCTGGATGAGGGTGATGGTGATCACGGCGGTGAGCAGCAGCACGAAGGCCACGGCGACGCCGATCTTCTCGGCCCGCCCGACCGAGGTGTTCTGCTGGAGCGTGTTCTTCCGGATCACGCGGCCGCGGAAGTCCCGCTCCGGCTGCACGTGGGCTCGAGCCACCGCAGCTTGCGGCATCGTTGTCTCGAGGCCCGGCGGCGGCGGCCCCGGCGGCATGCGCGGGGGCCGCGGTGGGATGGGCCGGCTCTGCACGGCGACCGGCGCCACGTCGATGATCGGCGCGCCCGTGGGCCCGGGCAGCGGGTCGAGCAGCGGCGGCGGCCCGTGCGCGGTGATCGGGGTGCTCTCGGGGTCCTGGGCGTTCAGGTCCACGACCCGCACCGGCCCGTGGTCCGTGGTGTCCCCGATGGGGATGACGACCTCGGCGATCGTCGGCTCCTCCTCGTAGTCGAGCTCGGGCAGGAAGCCGCCGGCAGGCTGCAGGACGATGTGCTCCGACGGCTCCTCGGAGGCCAGCTGGGCCGGCCCGCCCACGGGGGTGCGCGCGTCCGCGAGCGTCGCCATCTCGTCGGGGATGAGCAGGTTCGGGTCCGTCGGCTCGTCCTCGTCCTCGGGCGGCGGCGGACCGTCCTTCGAGAAGGGCCTCCACCCTGTGGCCAGGACCATCTCCGCGATCGACGTGGGCCCGCGGATCGTGTGGTGCAGCTCGGTCAGCGCATCCGCCAGCGTGCTCCCGTCGAGGAAGCGCTCGTCGGGGTTCCGGCGGGTCGCGGTCGCGAAGACGTAGCCCAGGCCGGGCAGCAACGCCTCGAGCTCCTCCGCCTGATCGTCCATGGGCTTGTGGGCGATGGCCAAGGCGACAGCCATCGCGGTCTCCGCCTGGAAGACGAGGCGCGAGGTCAGCAGGGTGTAGAGCGTCAGCCCCAGCGAGAAGATGTCCGAGCGCGCCGACAGCGGCTCCCCGAGGATCTGCTCGGGGCTCATGTAGGCCGGCGTGCCCTTCATCTGGCCCGCCTGCGTCGACTCGGAGACCCGGTCCCCGAACATCGCGATGCCGAAGTCCGAGACCTTCACGTGCCCGTCGTGGCTGACGAGGATGTTGCCGGGCTTCATGTCGCGGTGCACGAGTCCACCCGGCGAGCCGTCGGGCAGCGTCAGCTGGTGGGCGGCGTCGACCCCCCGGGCGGCGGCGGCGAGCACCTCCAGCACGGGGCCGATCGGCGCGGGCCGGCCCGTGTCGCGGGCCACGTCGAGCACGCGGCGCATGGACACGCCGTCGACGTAGTCCATGACCATGTAGAAGCGATCACCCTCCTGAACCAGGTCGAGGATGCGGACGACGTTGGGGTGCCGGATGCGCGCTGCGATGCGCGCTTCGTCGACCAGGCCGCGCCGCAGCTGGGGGTGGTCCTCCATCAGCTCGGGGTGCACGAGCTTGATGGCGACTTCGTTCTCGAAGTCGAGCGGGCCTTCCTGGACTGCGTGGTAGACGGTCGCCATGCCGCCTCGACCCAGTCGGCGAAGGAGCCGGTAGCGGCCTAGCCGCTCCTCGCTGGGTCGATCCCGCATGGGATTCGGAGTCTAGACGACTTCGCGGCCCACTTAGCTACACGCGCGTGAGGATCAGTTGACCAGGTCGTCGATGTTCAGCGTGATCTCATCCGCCGTGCCGCCCTCGCAGGTCAGGTTCCGGCGCTCGAACTCGGGGCCCTCCGCGGTCAGCGCGCGCATGTCCCAGTCGCCGACGTTCACGTCGAAGGTGAAGTCCTCGTCCAGGACGATGCTGCCCGAGCGCATGTAGTCGGGTCCCCAGTCGGATGCGTCGCGGTCGGCCAGGAAGATGTCCTCGATCGTGTAGCCGAGGCCGCCGTCCTCGATGCCGTTGACGACGGTCCACTCGCAGCGGTCGGACGGGACGCAGCCAGCGAAGAGGGAGAGGGCGAAGCAGGCGAGAATGCAGCGGATCATGAGGCTCCTCCGAACCGGGTTCGTGCCGGGGGCTTACCCCAGACCAGCGCGGACCGAAAGGCCGGCGTCCCGGTCCCACGTCAGCACCCGCGAGCGTGCCCACCCTGCGTGATACGGTTGCTCCATGCGGAACCTGCTCCTGTTGTCCATCGCCTTCTTGATCCCGCTGTTGGCGGGCTGCGAAGACGGCTGCCCCTACGTCAAGAAGATCAGCGAGGCGTCCTCCGAGCCCTCGCTGGTCGAGATGACCTTCTCGGTGCAGTGCGGCGGGGAGCCCGTCACGGCCATCACGGCGTCGGACCTGTCCCTCACGGAAGACGGGGAGACGGTCTCCCGCAGCGAGTCCGACTGGGTCGTGCACAAGGTCGCCGCGGTGCTCGAGACCTACACCCTGCTGCTCATCGACATCTCCGACTCGGTGATCGAAGAGGGCAGCCTGGAGGTGGCGCAGGCCGTGGCCGTCGACTTCGTGGAGGCCGTGCTCGAGCAGGGCCAGCTGGTCTCCGTCGCGGTCTTCGACGGCGACCCTGAGCTGCGCACCGTCGTCAACTTCACCGCCGACCTCGATCTGCTGACCGAAGGCATCGAAGGCATCGGCCCCGAGGACCGCCTGGACGGCTCCACGAACCTCAACGGCGCGATCCTCGCCGGCCTGGAGATCCTCGACGGGCGGGTCGAGCCCGACGTGGAGAGCGAGCTCGAGTCGGTCGCCAACCTGGTGGTCTTCACCGACGGCACCGACTCCGCCCAGCGCGAGAGCGACGGCGCGGCCCGGCGCGCGGTGGACGGCTCGGACCACGAGGTCTTCGTGGTGGGCCTGGTCGGGGACGAGGACGTCGAGGAGCTGGAGCAGCTCGGAAAGACCGGCTTCTTCCAGGCCGCGGACCAGGACGCGCTGGTCGACAGCTTCCAGGCGCTGACCGACAGCCTCGTCGCCGAGGTGAACAAGTTCTACCGCCTCTCCTACTGCTCGCCGCTGCGCAGCCCGCGCACGACGCTGAAGGTCGAGATCACCTGGGACGACGGCCAGGACACCATCGAGACGACCTACGACACCGCAGGCTTCGGCGCCGGCTGCGTGCTGCCCAGCGATTAGGCCCCGCGCCTTCGGCTGTGCCCCATCGCACCGCTAAGCTGGGTGCGTGGACAGCTACAGAACGCCGAGCGCCCCGCTCGCGCACGAGATTCCGAAGATCAAGGGCTCGCGTTTCATCGCCTCCGTTCAACCGGCGGACGATGAAGACGCGGCGGTCGGACACCTGCACGCGGTGCGCAAGCAGCACCACGCGGCCCGGCACCACTGCTGGGCCTGGCGGGTGGAAGAGGACGGGTCCCGGAGCCGCTCCAGTGACGACGGCGAGCCTTCGGGCTCCGCCGGGCGCCCGATCCTCCAGGCGATCGAAGGGGCCGACCTCACCTTCGTGAGCGTCGTGGTCACCCGCTACTTCGGCGGCACGAAGCTCGGCGTCGGCGGCCTGGTCCGGGCCTACGGCGGGGCCGCCGCGGAGGCGCTGGCGCAGGTCGCCGTGCGCACCGTGGTGCCGACCGCGAGCGTGCGCGTCCGCGTGGCCTACGACCACCTCGGTCTGCTGGAGACCTTCCTCGCCCGCGAGGGCGTCGACCGCCCCGAAGGCGAGTACGGCGAGCAGGTCAGCTTCACCTTTGAGATTCCTACTGCGCAGGCGCCCGACTTCGCCGCGCGGCTCATCGACCAGAGCAACGGTCGCGTCGAGGCGGTGGTCGCGTGATTCGAACTCTCTTGTTGCTGCTCCTGCTGCTCCCGTCGATGGGCCTCGCCGAGTCGGTGCCCGAAGAGGAGCCCGAGTCGGTGCCCGAAGAGGAGCCCGTGCTCGAGGAGGCGGCCCCCCGCCGCGTCACCGGGCGCAACTGCTACGGCAGCCCGAAGCCCACCCTGGGGCTCAGCCAGGTCTTCGGCATCAAGTACGGCGATTGGGGCCTCGAGCACCAGATGCGCATCGGCGCCTGCATCCCGCTGGTGATCGACAAGGGCCCGCTCTTCGACCTGAGCTTCTTCGAGGCCGGGATGGTGCTGCACACGAGCCCCATCTACGTGATGCCCGGCGGCTACATCAACGTCGCGCCGCTCTCGATCCTGCAGTTCCGGGTGGAGGCCGCGCCCGTCTTCTACTGGCCCATCGGCGTCTCGGCGGCGGGCTACTTCCCGATCCCCGGCTACAGCTCGGACTACAGCCGGGAGAACCTGCCGGCCGAGGACGGCGAGACGGCCATCGGCTGGTACGTGCGCTTCGGGCCGACGCTGCAGATCGCCTTCCCCATCGGCCCCCTGAAGCTCATCTTCGTGGACTCGGCCTTCTTCGAGCACTGGCAGATCGGCGACGCGGACTTCTACTTCCACAACCGCAACGACCTGCCGGCGGCGAACAGCGAGTGGATGCTCGACCAGAGCGCGCTGCTGCTGGTCGAGATCCCCGTGCACCCCAACGCGTCGCTGCGCTTCGGCGCCCAGGA
>JAJDAI010000710.1 GCA_029261955.1 Deltaproteobacteria bacterium
AGATCGGGGATGGCCCACGCGATCGACGCGCCGTTCAGGTCCCAGTCGCCGTGGAAGGCTTCGGGCGAAGGCGTCGCCGGCCAGGCCTCCCAGAGAAGCCAGGCCGCCGCGAGGGCCGCCGCTACTCGAAGAGTCGGATGCGCCACCGGGAGGCGAAGTCCAGCGTGCTCTTCAACATGAACTGGCCGAACAGCTCGGGCGTGAAGTCAGCCCACCAGTCGACGAGGCCGCCGCTCAGGTTGATGACCTGGCGCGCGTCGCTGCGGTGATCGGAGACCGTGCGCGGCTTGAAGACCGAGGGCGAGGTCACCAGCGAGACGTGGTTCACGAGGCGACCGCGGGGCAGGGCCTCGACCTTGATCGGCACGCGCAGGCGGTCCGACAGGCGCCGCTCGCCCTCCTTGACGTTCACGGCGCGGGGCTCGGGGAACTCCACGCGGACCAGGAAGCCCTTCTTCGTGATGATGACGAAGAAGACGTTGGCGCCGTACTCGCGCGTCCACTGGAGGATCTCCTCCTCCAGGTCGTAGTTGCTGACCTCCACCCCGCCGAAGTTCATCAGGTCGCCCGCACGGCCGAGCACCTGGATGCCGCGGGTGCCGTCGTCCATGCGCCAGACGTGCACCAGATCCTCGGTGTAGTAGCGGACCATCGGCTGGCCTTCGCGGGCCAGGGTCGTCAGCACGAGGCCGCCGACCACGTCTTCGCCGACGATCGGCTCCTTCGTCTCGGGGTCCACGACCTCGAACAGGAAGAAGTCGTCGTGCAGCCGGAGCACGCCGTCCTCCTCGGAGGTGGCGAAGGGGCCGCCCTCGGTGCTGCCGTAGAGGTTGAAGACCTTGCAGCCCCAGTCGTCCTCCATCGTGGCCTTCCACGACGGGGTGAGGATGCGGCCAGCGAAGCAGAATGCCTCCAGATCGGGGAAGGCCGTCTTGGGATCCAGGCCCAGGAGCAGCGCCGTCTCCTTGAGCAGGATGGCCTCGTGCGGCATCGACGTGACGACGTTCGTGCTGAGCTTCTCCATCAAGGAGAGCACCCGCTTGTAGCCGATGTTCAGGGTCAGGTTGGACGTCGGGATCAGCGTGCCGCCCATGAGCCGCACGCCCGCTTCGACCAGCTGGGCCGGCACCGGGAAGGCGTAGGGGTAGCGGTTCATCACCACCTGGCCGGGGCCGAAGTGGCGCGTCCACCGGCCGATGACGTCCAGCTCGACCTCGAGGTCCGCGAGCGTGTACCAGCCCGGCACCGGGTTGCCCGTCGTGCCGAAGCTCTCGTGGTAGTGCCAGACGGCCTCGGGCTCGCAGGCCAGGAAGTCCCGCGGGTGCGCGCCCTTCAAGTGCGACTTGAGGGTCAGCGGCAGGTCCTTGAGGTCCGCGAGGGAGCTCACCTCGCAGCCGGCCAGGTGCTCCTTGTAGAAGGGGGCACGCTTCGCCTGCGCGAGCGTGTACTTGAGCCGGTCGAGCTTGCTGGCCTGATCGGGCGCGAGGCGCTCGGCCGCGACCGAGCTGATGAAGCTCACCCTGCGACCTTCTGGTCGGCCGAAGCGGAGCGTACGAGGCGCGCCTGGAGCGCCTTGCGCAGCGGGGCGGGCATCGGATGGGATTCGAAGCTGTCGAGGTTCACGACCACGGTGACCATCTCCGCCACCACCAGCGCGGCGTCCTCGCCCTTCTTCCGCGCCGAATAGCGGCACGTGAAGGACCGATCGCCCAAGGCGACCAGATCCAAGGTCACGACCATCCGCTCGCCGAAGCGAAACGGGCCCAGGTAGTCACAGCTCGTCGACACGGTGGGGAAGCCGATGCGGGTGTCTTCGAGCACCCACCGGTACGGCATCTTCAGGTCCTCGTCGAACCAGTCCTCGAACACGCCGTGAAAGCGGTCCAAGAACCGCGGGAAGTACATGACTCCCGCGGGATCCGTGTCGCTGAAGCGGACCTTGATTTCCCTCTCGAAACCCATCTGCTGTCCTGCGTTTCGGGTCAGCGAAGCGGGCGGAATGTACTGACGGCCCCTGCCCTGGTCAACCAGAACCGGTCGCCTTCCCGCCACGGGCCACCCCGTTCGTGCTTTCGACGGTGCTCGCCGCCCCTCGATTCAATCGAGATCGAGCGGCTCCCCGCGTTCGAGGTGCAGCTTGGTCTCAGCCACCTGCGATACGCGCCGACACTGCTCGTGCACGTACAACACGTCCCGGAAGGGACCCGAGATGCTCGCCTTTCCCTTCAACTCGTAGTCGTGCGCGGGGGAGTACAGCTCCACGCCGGTGCTGTCGGGGTCGAGCACCTCCGCCGGCTTCCAGCCCTCGACGACCACGCCGGGCGGGATGCGCTGCAGGATCGACTTGACCTGCACGCCCACCTCTTCGCTGTAGACGGCGGCGTCCAGCGAGAAGGACGCCGAGGAGATCGGCCGGGCCTCGCCCAGGTGGATGCCCACGGCGCGCGGGTCGGCCAGGGCCTCCCGCACGATCGCGAAGGCCTCTTCGGGGATGACGAAGCGGCTGACGGGCTCCTTCAGGCCGACCCACTCCTTCAGCGCCTCGGCCAGGGTCTCTCCTTCGATGCCGAACTCGGCGTTGAACACGGGCCAGCGGTGGCTGTGCTCCCCGATGAAGAGGCCGCGAATGAAGCCCTGGACGTAGCGCTCATGGCCCCGGATGACGACTTCGACATCAACCCCGCTCATCGGATTCCCCCTAGAAGAAGACCAGCGTCACCACCACGAAGCATGGCAGCAGGATGGGCAAGGACCAGCGAAGGATGTAGCCGAAGAAGCTCGGCATCTTGATGCCCGCCTCCTCCGCGATGGACTTGACCATGAAGTTGGGCGCGTTGCCGATGTAGGTGTTGGCGCCCATGAAGACCGCGCCGGCGGCGATGCCGACCAGGGTGCGCTCCGTGATGGTTCCGTCGGTCGCCGCGATCATCGCCGCCACCTGCTCCGCTTCGCTGCCGTGCGCGCCGAGGGAGCCCAGCGCGGTGTTGAAGAAGGTCAGGTAGGTCGGCGCGTTGTCCAGGAAGGAGCTCAGCAGCCCGGTCACCCAGAAGTAGCGGACGTCGGAGTTGACGGCCTCGACCAGCCAGGCCAGCTCGCCCGCGCTGCCCGCCTTGAGGATCTCCAGGGCCGGGATGATGGTCATGAAGATGCCGGCGAAGAGGTAGGCGACCTCGGCGATCGGGCCCCAGCTGAACTCGTTCTCGGCGCGGTACTCGGGTTTCGTCATCCGGTAGGCCGTCAACCCGACGACCACGAGGCCCAGGTCCCGGATCAGGTTCTGGATGGGCAGGTGCAGGTGCGCGGTGATCTGGATGTCGCCGAGCTTCGCCATGCCGGAGAAGAGGACGAAGCCGATGACCGCAAGAAGGAAGCCGAAGTTGTGCAGCCCGGTGATGCTCAGCGGCACGGGCTCCTCCGCCGCCAGCTTGTCGACCGCGTCCTGGGGCTCCTTCTTGTAGAGGTGCGTGTCGAGCGCGAAGAAGATCACCAGCAGCATGATCGACAGCAACGCGTACATCGGGAAGAGCTTGAAGGTCCAGAAGAAGGGCACGCCGTGCAGGAAACCGAGGAAGAGCGGCGGGTCACCCAGCGGCGTCAGGCTGCCGCCGACGTTCGCGACCAGGAAGATGAAGAAGACGATCAGGTGCGTCTTGTGGATGCGCCAGCCGTTCGCGCGGATCATCGGGCGGATGAGCAACATCGCCGCGCCGGTCGTGCCCACCCAGCTCGCGATGATGGCGCCGATGGCCAGCAGGCCGGTGTTGACGAGCGGTGAGCCCCTCAGGGTGCCGCGAACGACAATCCCGCCCGAGACCGTGAACAGGGCCCAGAGCAGGATGATGAAGGGGATGTAGTCCGCCACGTAGATGTGGAGGATGGCGTCCAACGCTTCGCGCCCGTAGACCCCGAGGAAGGGCACGCCGAACGCGACCGCCCAGCCGGCGGCGACCTTCGGGTAGTGGTGGTGCCAGAAGTGCGGCGCCACCAGCGGGAAGAGCGCGATGGACAGCAGGACCCCCGCGAAGGGGATGCAGGACCAGAGCGGGAGGCGGGTGCCGAGGGAGCCGTGCTCGTCGGGGGAGGCGGCGTGGGCCGCGTCGCCAGCGGCGGCAGCGAGATCCGGAACGAGGAACGCCAGGGCGACGAGGAGCAGCGGAATCAAGACTCTGCGGCTCCCCATGGGCGGTCCTCTCATCGCGGCGGATCGACGGTCCTGCTTCGGTCGAGTTGCAAAGTATTGAGGACTTCGGCGGCGGGGGGAAGTCAGAGGCAGCCGCTAGGCTCGGCTTCGTGATGCAGGGCGGCCCGGTCGCAGGGGGCGATCTCCCTGTCGGCTTCGGTGGCTCCACGGCTGTCGCAGATCCCGGGCGACTGCGGCCGACTGCGCGTTTTTCTCCCACGACGGACGCCCCGCCCGGAGCGGGCTCCTCACGCGCGCGGCTCCATCCGAGCAACGCCGAGTCCACCGCCCCCGCCCGGAGCGCGCTCGGCGGCGACCCACCAGGTCGCGTCGAGACGCTCCCCCTGCGAGCGCAAACGCCGGCCGGGTCACGCCAGCCCCTCAGGTGTCTGTCCGCACAGGACACGTGGCCTCTTCGGGGGGGCCACGCGCCGCCCATCGCGGGGGGCGTGCGCTGTGCACTTTCCCCCTCTCCAGCTTGACGCTCCCGGCGTGGTCGATTATCAAGCGCCGGCCTCCCGCACCCCAGGAATCCGCACCGGGCGAGGACAACGTGGAAGCTTTGGAACTGTTGGGGATCTCAGGGTCAATGATCCTGCTCCAAGCGATCCCCTTCGTCGTGGCCCTCATCGGGCTGCACGTCATCATCTTCAAGCCCATGCTCGCGATGCTCGCGGAGCGGGAACGCAACATCCACGGCTTCCGCAAGGAGGCCGAGCTGCTGCAGGACGAGGTGTCCGGCAAGCTCGCCGAGCTCGAGGAGCGCCTCGCTGGCGCCCGAGCCGAAGCGGGCGCCGAGCGCAACCGACTGCGGGCCGAAGCGAAGAAGGCCGAGGACGAGATCCTCGCTGCCGCCCGCGTCAAGGCCGATGCCGCGCTCTCCGAAGCCCGCGCGACCCTGGAGTCGGACGCGGCGGCCGCCCGCATCCAGCTCGAGGTTGCGGCCGCGCAGCTGAGCCGGCAGATCGCCTCGACGGTCCTGGGCCGCCCGATGGGAGACAACTGACATGGCCCGCCGGTCCACGTTTCTCCTCATCCTGATGGTCGCCCTGCCGGCGCTGGCGCTCGCCGCTGGCGGCGGTGGTCACGAGGCCGCTGGCGCCGGGGAGCACGTCTCCCCCGCTTCGGCCCTCATCCGCCACGCCATCAACCTCCTCCTCCTCATCGGGCTGCTCTGGTGGGCCCTCAAGCGCCCCGTGGGCGACTTCCTCAAGTTCCGCCGGAACGAGGTCAAGGAGCAGCTCGAGGTGTCCGCGAGGCTCAAGAGCGAGTCGGACGCCAAGTACGGCGAGCTGCAGGCCCGCCTCGAGAACTTCGAGGGCGAGCTGTCCACGATGATGGCCGCTGTCGCCGAAGAGGCCGAGGCGGAGCACAAGCGCGTCATCGAGCGGGCCCGCCAGAGCGCGGTCCAGCTGGACAACGCGACCGCCCGGACCATCGAAGAGGAGCTGCGGCGCGCGCAGACGACGCTCCAGACCACCACGGTGGAGCTGGCGGTCGACCTCGCCGAACAGCTGCTCAGCAGCTCGGTGGCCAAGGACGACCAGAAGCGCTTGACCGACGATTACCTCGGCAAGGTGAAGGAGGCGGTGGCCCAATGAGCAGCAACGCCGTTGCAGTCCGCTACGCCAAGGCGCTGGCAGACCTCGGGTCCGAGCTGGGCACGCTCGACGCGATCGCGAAGGACCTGGAGGGCTTCGGCTCGGCAGTGACCTCGCACGCCAACCTGGCCGCCTCGCTCAGCAACCCGTCGTTCACGCGCGCCGAGCGCAAGGCCGTCGTCAAGGCGGTCGCCGAGCAGCTGAAGGTCGACCCCACCACGCGGAACTTCCTGTTCCTGCTGGTGGACAACGACCGCATCGGCGGCTTCACCGACATCCTCTCGGCCTTCCGTGCCGCGTGGGATGCCCGGTCCGGCCGGGTTCGTGCGCACGTCACGTCGGCCACCAAGCTCGACAAGAAGACGCTCGATACGCTCAAGCAGCAGGTCGCCCTGCTGACCTCTGCAACCGAGGTCGTCCTCGATGCAGACGTCGACCCGGCGCTCATCGGCGGCATCGTCACCCGCGTCGGGGACAAGGTCCTCGACGGAAGCATCCGTACCCAGTTGAACACCCTTCGCACCCGGCTTCTCGGCCAGGGTGCCGTCGCCGAGGCCTAGGCCGAACGAGGAACGCAGATGGAACTCCGCGCCGAAGAGATCAGCCAGATCCTCAAGGACCAGATCGCGAACTACGAAACGCGTGTCGAGGTCGCAGAAGAGGGCACCATCCTCGCCGTCGGTGACGGCATCGCCCGCATCCACGGCCTGGCCAACGCACAGGCCGGCGAGCTCCTCGAGTTCGACGGCGGCCTGCAGGGCATGGTGCTGAACCTCGAGTCCGACAACGTCGGCGTCGCCATCATGGGCGACGACGCGCTCCTCAAGGAGGGCGGCAAGGTCCGCCGAACCGGCAAGATCGTCCAGATCCCGATCGGCAAGGAGCTGCTCGGCCGCGTGGTCGACCCGCTCGGCCAGGCGCTGGACGGCGGCCCCGAGATCACCTCGTCCGACATCGGCCGGGTCGAGGTCAAGGCCCCCGGCATCGTCGCCCGCAAGTCGGTGCACGAGCCCCTGCAGACCGGCCTGAAGGCCATCGACTCGATGGTGCCCATCGGCCGCGGTCAGCGCGAGCTCATCATCGGCGACCGCCAGACGGGCAAGACGGCCATCGCCGTCGACACGATCATCAACCAGAAGGGCCAGGACTGTTACTGCATCTACGTCGCCGTAGGTCAGAAGCAGTCGACCGTCGCCCAGGTGGTCGCGCGCCTCAAGCGCTACGGCGCCATGGAGTACACGACGGTCGTCTCGGCGCCCGCGTCGACCCCGGCCCCGATGCAGTTCCTGGCTCCCTACACGGGCGCCACGCTCGGCGAGTACTTCCGCGACCGCGGCATGCACGCCGTCGTCATCTACGACGACCTCTCCAAGCAGGCCGTCGCCTACCGGCAGCTCTCGCTGCTGCTTCGCCGGCCGCCGGGTCGTGAAGCCTACCCGGGCGACGTCTTCTACCTGCACTCGCGTCTCCTCGAGCGCGCCGCGAAGATGTCCGACAAGGACGGCGCCGGCTCGCTGACCGCCCTGCCGATCATCGAGACGCAGGCCGGCGACGTGTCCGCCTACATCCCGACCAACGTGATCTCGATCACCGACGGCCAGATCTTCCTGGACACGGACCTCTTCTTCTCGGGCGTCCGCCCGGCAATCAACGTCGGTCTGTCGGTCTCCCGCGTCGGCGGTTCGGCCCAGATCAAGGCCATGAAGCAAGTCGCAGGCACCTTGCGCCTGACCTTGGCCCAGTACCGCGAGATGGCTGCGTTCGCGCAGTTCGCCTCGGACCTGGACGCCAGCACGCAGCAGATGCTCTCGCGGGGCGCCCGCCTCGTCGAGATCCTCAAGCAGCGGCAGTACGCGCCCATGAAGGTCGAGCAGCAGGTCTTCGTGATCTACGCCGCGACCAACGGCGCGCTGGACGCCCTGGAAGTCGGTCAGGTCGGCGACTGGGAAGAGGGCTTCCTCGCCTTCGTGGCCGAGAAGCACGCCGATGTGGCCGCCCGCATCAGCTCCGAAGGCAAGCTGGGCGACGCCCTGAAGGCCGACATGGACAAGGTCATCGCCGCCTACCAGGTCGCTTTCTCCGCCTGAGTCCGATCCACCTGCCCGGAGGCTCCACGCGATGCCATCGCTCAAGGTCCTGAAGACCCGAATCGGGTCGGTCAAGAACACGCAGAAGATCACGCGGGCGATGAAGCTGGTCGCCGCCGCGAAGATGAAGCGCGCCGTGGACGCGGCGATCGAAGCGCGGCCCTACAGCAACGAGGTCACCGCGATCCTGCAGAGCCTCATGGCCCGCATGGATACGAGCGGCCACCCGCTGCTCACCGCCCACGACGAGGTCAACAAGGTCGCGATGGTCGTGATCACGGCCGACCGCGGACTGTGCGCGGGCTTCAACAACAACCTCCTGCGCAAGGTCGAGAACTTCGTGTGGGAGCAGGGCCGGACCCGCAAGGAGTTCCAGCAGCCCGAGATGGTCCTCTACGGCAAGAAGGCCCGCAGCTACTTCACCACCCGGGGCTTCAACCTCGGCCGCGTGACGGTGGACCTCAAGCCCCCCGGGTTCGACGGCGAGGTGGCCCTCGTGGTCAACGACCTCGTCAAGCGTTTCCAGGCTGGTGAGATCGACGAGGTCTACCTCGCGTTCAACCAGTTTGTGAACGCGCTGAACCAGGAGCCGACCATCGAGAAGCTCTTCCCCCTGGCGCACCTCGCCGAGGAAGCGGGCTCTGAGCCCGACGAGCTGGTCGACTTCGTCTACGAGCCCTCGCAGGCCGCCATCCTCGACCACATCCTCCCGCTGTTCCTTCGCACCCGGATCACCCAGGTCTTCCTGGAGTCCGAGGCGGGCGAGCACGCGGCACGCATGACTGCCATGGACAATGCCACGCGCAACGCCAGGGACGTCATCGACAGCCTCACCCTTCAGTACAACCGAGCCCGCCAGGCCGCGATCACCAGGGAACTGGTCGAGATCGTCGCTGGCGCGGAAGCCCTTTAGTCCCTTCGGTACCAGGAGCACCCAGCATGTCCACCGCCACCGGCCGTGTCGTCCAGGTCATGGGCCCCGTCCTCGACGTTCAGTTCGAGGCCGGCAACCTGCCCGCCCTCTACAACGCGCTGACCGTCAGCAACGCCGCGATCAGCGACGTCCCCGACAACCTGGTCCTCGAAGTCGCACAGCACCTCGGTGAGAACACCGTGCGCTGCATCGCCATGGACGCCACCGAGGGCCTCTCGCGGGGTCTCGCGGTGCGCGACACCGGCGAGCCGATCTCGATGCCCGTGGGCCAGAAGGTGCTCGGGCGGATCATGAACGTGATCGGCCAGCCCATCGACGAGCTCGGCCCCATCGGCGAGTCGCACCGGATGCCCAACCACCGGCAGCCCCCGGGCTTCACGGAGCAGAGCACCGAGGCGCAGATGTTTGAGACGGGCATCAAGGTCATCGACCTGATGACGCCCTACTCGCGCGGCGGCAAGACCGGCCTGTTCGGCGGCGCCGGCGTCGGCAAGACCGTGCTCATCATGGAGCTCATCAAC
>JAJDAI010000072.1 GCA_029261955.1 Deltaproteobacteria bacterium
GGCCGCGTTGGCCCGTCGGTAGGACTCGACCGCGAAGGCGTCCTGGCGCTCGCGCGGGACCTCGCATTCGGTCGCGCACAGCTCGCCCGAGGCGCCCATGTGCGAGTCGTTGTAGGGGTCCCAGAGCCCGTCCTTGATCATCGAGTCGATGAGCTCGCCGTGGCCCATGCGGTAGCCGGTGCGGGCCTTCTCGAGCAGGTAGGGCGCGTTGGACATGGACTCCATGCCACCCGCGACCACGATGTCCGCGTCGCCCGCCTTGATGGCCTGGGCCGCCATCATCACGGTCTTGAGGCCGGAGCCGCAGACCTTGTTGATGGTGGTGCAGGGCACGCCTTGGGGCAGGCCGGCGAACAGGGCTGCCTGGCGCGCGGGGGCCTGGCCGACGCCCGCGGGCAAGACGCAGCCCATGAGGACCTCGTCCACCTGTTCGGGGGAGATGCCCGCGCGCTCGACGGCGGCGCGGATTGCGACGGCACCCAGGCGGGGGCCGGTGATGGAAGCGAGAGCGCCCTGGAAGGACCCGATGGGGGTGCGGGCGGCGGACGCGATGACGACGTCGGTCATGACGGCAGCTCCGGTTCTTGGCTGCTCCGACGGGGCCGCCGGAGAGGACGCGGAACATACATTCCGCGCCGGGGGATGGGTAGGCGGATCCGGGGGGCTGCGAGGAGCCCCCAAGGCATCAGAAAGTGATGGGGCAGTAGACGGAGTAGCCGGCCGCTTCGAGCACGGCGCGACCGGGCAGGAAGCCCAGCTCGATCAAGCAGGCCACCTCGACCACCTCGGCACCGATCTCCCGCAGGAGCTCGCCCGTGGCGACCATGGTCCCGCCGGTCGCGAGCAGGTCGTCCAGGATGACCACGCGATCCCCGGGCTCGACCGCGTCGACGTGCACTTCGAGCGTCGCGCTGCCGTACTCCAGGTCGTAGGAGCGCGAGACCGTCTTCCAGGGCAGCTTGCCCGCCTTGCGCACCAGCGGGCAGCCGAGGCCCAGCTGGTAGGCGACGGGGGCGCCGAGCAGGAAGCCGCGGCTCTCGATGCCCACGACCTTGTCGATCCGCATGTCGCGCCAGCGATCCACGAAGAGATCGACGGAGGCCTTCAGGCCGGCGGGGTCCTGAAAGATGGGGGTGATGTCCTTGAAGATGATCCCCGGCTTCGGGAAGTCGGGCACATCGCGGATGAGGCTGGTGATGGTCTCGATGGACACGGCTAATCCTTCCAGCCGAATCGGCCCACCAGGGGCACGAAGCGGCACGCTTCGAAGCGCTCTTCGACGAACTCGTCGCCGTGGCGGGTGATGCGGACCAGGGTCTGCACGTCGGCGCCGCCGACCGGGGCCACGAGGCGGCCTCCATCGGCGAGCTGACTCTTGAGGGGACGGGGCACGGCGGGGCCGCCGGCGGTCACGAGGATCGCGTCGTAGGGCGCGTACTCGCTGCGGCCGAGCGTGCCGTCCGCCTGGAGCACGGTCACGTTCCGCAGACCGAGGTCGTGCAGGCGGCGCTGGGCCGACTTCGCCAGCTCGCCGAGGCGCTCGACGGTGATCAGGCGCCGGCAGAGCTTCGCCAGCACGGCCGCCTGGTAGCCGGATCCCGTGCCGACCTCCAGCACCAGCTCGTCGCCCTGAAGCTCCAGCAGCTCCGTCATCCGGGCCACGATCCAGGGCTGGGAGATGGTCTGGCGCGAGCCGATGGGCAGGGCGCCGTCCTCGTAGCTGCGGTCCTGAAGCGAGGTCGGCACGAAGAGGTGCCGGGGCACTGCGTTCAGGGCGTCCCGCACCCGCGGGTCCGTGATCGACGCCAGCTGGTTGTCCACCATGCGCTTGCGTTGCAGGTCGAAGCGACTCACGAGGACTCGATCCCCCAGCCGCGCAGCGTGTCCATCATCTCGCGATCGGTCGGGTCGGCCTGGAGCGGGGTCACGGCGACGTGGCCGCTGTGCACCGCCGAGCAGTCCGAGCCCGGGATGTCCGTGAACTGGTAGCCGCTGCCGCCGATCCAGTAGTAGGGCTTCCCGCGCGGGTCCTTGGCCGAGACGATCGTGTCCTCGTAGAAGCGGTGTCCCAGGAAGGTGACCTGCAGCCCCTTGACCTCGCCGCGCGGCACGTCGGGGAAGTTGACGTTGACGTAGCCCTTCTCGGGCAGGCCCTCGGCCAGGACCTTCGCCGTGAGGTCGCGGGCGAAGCGCTCGCCGTCGCGGAAGTCCCAGGCGTTCAAGCCGACGTGGCTGAAGGCGAGCCCGGGGATGCCCATGATCGCCGCCTCCAGCGCCGCGCTCACGGTGCCGGAGTAGCTCACGTCATCCGCCAGGTTGGGGCCGTGGTTGATCCCGGAGACCACGATGTCGGGGGGACGCGGCAGCAGGTGCAGGACCGCCATGAAGACGCAGTCGGTCGGCGTGCCGGAGCAGGCGAAGACGCGCTCGCTGTGCTTCTTGACCCGCAGCGGTTGGTGCAGCGTCAGGGCGTGCGAGGTGGCCGACTGGTTGCGGTCGGGGGCGACGACCCAGACCTCCCCGAGCGGCGAGACGGCCTCGGCCAGGGCGAGGATCCCACCGGCCTGCACGCCGTCGTCGTTGGTCACGAGGATGAGGGGGCGATCGGGCACGGCGGGAGGGTATTCGATGCCGCGGGTCGAGACCAGCGGCCGGGGCATCACGGGGTCGTGCAGAAGTCGATCTCGCCGGTCACCGGGCCCTCGCCGGCCTCGCTGGTGCCCGGGGCGGGGACCTCGTGGAAGCAGGTGTCCAGGGCGTCCGTGAAGGACAGGCGCGTGAGGCCAAAGCGCGGGTGGCCCGCTCCCTGGTGCGCGCCCCCGGTGCCGCTGATGATCTCGTGCAGGAAGCCGTCGCCGACGGGGATGTCGCGGTACTCCTTCCAGTAGTGCACGTGGCCGGCCATCAGCACGTCGGCGCCGTTCCGCACGAGCTCGGCGAGCTGGTAGTCGCCCTGGTCCCCGTTCTGGAAGCCCTGGCCCGTGCGATCGGCGTAGGCCGGGTAGTGCTGCCCGGCGACCAGGAAGTCGTGGCCGCTGCGGTCGAGCAGCTCGGGCAGGCGGGCCTCCACGCTGTCGGCGAGGTCGCCCTGGCCGGTGTCGAACATCACGACCCGGGTGCGGCAGACGGAGAAGGCGTAGTTGCCCGGCCCGAACCAGCGGTTGTAGAGGGCCATTTCGTCGCCCGCCACGTCGTGGTTCCCCGGGGAGACGGCGATGGGCAGGGGCGAGGTAGCCAGGATCTGGTCGATGCGCTCGAACTCGTCGACGGCCGCGGACTCGGCCAGGTCGCCCAGGATCAGCAAGCCCAACAGCGGCTCGCCGGCGGCGAGGGCCTCGTCCATCTGCTCGTGCAGGCTCTGGATGATCCGCTCGAACTGGATGGGGTTGGTCTGGATGTCCCCGAGCGCGGCCAGGCGGTAGTTGACCGGGCAGGGCCGGTGCCCCCGGA
>JAJDAI010000711.1 GCA_029261955.1 Deltaproteobacteria bacterium
GCGGCCGAGCGCGCCTTCGCGCTCGCTCAGTCGAACTACGTGGTCGGGATCTGCACGCCCGTCGCGCTCGGCCTGCCCACCCTGACGCTCGAGGTCGACGTCGGCGGCGCTCACGGCTCGGTGACCGTGCCGTACTCGACCAGCCAATTGACCGGCGCGATCGACCAGTGCAACGCCGACGTCGTCGCTGCGGCACTGGGAGACTGAGTCGGTGCGCTCGACACGACGCAGGTTCCTCATGACGCCGGGGCGTCGGGGTGACCCGGCGGCGGCTCGAGGAGGAGCACCGGGGGAGTACGGGCACCGAGACGCGGCCCCGACGGCTTCAATTGGAGGAGCGGCACGAGGCGGACCGAGGCTCCACACGACCCCCACCGTGCGCGAAGCATCGGCTCCGCCGCTGCTATCGTGCGTTGATGGTGGGCCCGGTGATCACGCTCGAAGGCAACCGGCAGGAGCGTCGAAGAAGCCTCATGGACAGGCTGGGGCGCACGGCTACCTCGGACTTCATCGCGTGGTTCACGATGCACGAGGTCGACGGCGTGCAGCGCTACAGCGGGATGCAGACCTGGGGGGATCTGCACGCCGGCTCGATCGTCTCTCAACTGGAGGGCCAGGCCACGCTCGCGCACTGGGATCCCACGAGCCCTCCTGCACGCGACGTCAACCACTTCCGGGCCGGTGCCCAGAGGCGACTCCGGGAGGAGAGGGACGCCTGGGACGACGTCTACGTGCCGGCTGGCCTGCAGCACACGCGCCGCATGCTCGTGTACGACGGCGATCGATTCGTCGCGTGGATCGGGACACATCGCCTCAGGGATGGCCGCGACTTCACCCCCCGGGAGCAGTCCGGGCTGGAGCGCTTCGAAACCGCGCTGCTCACGGCCGTGCTGGCCGAGGCCCGGATGGATAGGCCGCCCCCGCCGGAAGGTGCGAACCTCCTGCTCGACGCGGGCGGGCGGATCGAGATGGCCTGCGCCGCCGGCAAGCGCTGGCTGACCGCGAGCCGCCGACAGATGGTCTCGTCGGCGGCCCGCAGGCTCGACGGGGGCGGCGATGGCGCCGCGCCCTTCCTCCTGGATGGAGCCGTGGTTCGGGTGGTCCGGCTGTGCGGAGACGGACCGAGCCGCTACCTCTTCGCGCTCTCCGCCGCCTCCCCGGCCCGGCGTTCCCCGGTCAGCGGGCTGACCCCGCGGCAGCGCGAGGTCGCTGAGCTGGCGGGGGCGGGAGCCACGGTCCCTGACATCGCCCGCATCCTCGGGCGGAGCACGGAGACGGTGCGAAGCCACCTCAAGGCGATCTACCGCGAGCTGCACGTATCGAATCGGGTGGAGCTCGCGGAGCTGCTGCGCGACGCCCCCCCGCGGACCTGAGAACAAGCTGGAGCAAGCGATGAAGCTGATCGAGTGGCGAGGTGTCGGCGGCGTGGCCGCAGTGGCCATCCCGGGAATCCCGCAGGACCCTGAGATCCTCTTCCAGGCCGTCCCCGGCGGGGGCCGCTGCGGGGTCGTCCACCTTCCGGGCTACGGCGCGAACCGCGAGGTCCCGGGGCCCCACGACTTCGCGGAGATCCGGCGCGCCCTCGAACGCGAGATCGGGGATGAGCCGGTCGTCCTGGTCGGTTTCAGCGGAGGGGGCTTTCGCGCGCTCCAGCTGGCCATCGCGGGCCGCCTCAACCTGAAGGCGATGGTCCTGCTCGCCCCCGCGGCGGGCTGCGAGACCCAGGCCGAGCGGGACGCCTACCGCGGCCTCGCCGCGGGAGCCCGAGCCGGGATCGACCTGGTCGACGTGGTCCGCACCACCAGCCTCACCCAGGCCGAGGCGGCCGACCCCCGCGCCGCGGCGGTCTTCGCACGAGCTGAGGCGACGTCGCGGGAGAACCTCGCCCTGGAGCTGGAGGCCTACACAAACGAAGAGCCCGTCTTCGGGAGGCTCGGCGCGGTCGACGTTCCCGTGGACCTGCTGGTCGGGGACGAGGACCTCGCCACCCCGCCGGTCATCAGCGAACGCCTGGCGGCTGAGCTCCCGCGCGCGCGGCTGCAGAAGGTACCCGCGGCGGGGCACGCACTCATCACCTTCCACGGCGACCTGGTTCGGGGGGTGGTCGGCGATGCGATCCAGGCCGCGCGGCCAGTGCGCTGACCCTCCACGCCGGTCCTCCTGCGCTCAGCAGCGCGGGGCGGACGCCTGGGCCGCCGATCTGCTGGACAAGACCGGGCGTGGCGCGGGCGCGCTGGCAACCCCGGGAGCGGCCTTGCGTGCGCCTACAGGCAAGCAGGGCCAACCGGGACGCCATCGAGGGCGATTTCAGGGCAGCCACACGAGCCATCCCAGGTCGCCGACACCGTCCAGACGACCGGGCCACCGGGGGTGTCACGGCCCTCGACGACGATCGAACCGCCGAACGGGCCCGTAGAGCAGCCGGTGGACCAGCTCGGTTCCATCACGTCGCCATAGTAGAAATACGAGGCCCAGTCCAGGGTGAACGTGGCCGTCCTCGGCGTGCTCGCGGCGTAGATCGTCGCGTCGCCCGTGAGCGCCTCGGACCAGGTCTCGCTGTACGCGCTGATGAAGAGGAAGTCCCAGGTCCTCGCGACGTCCAGCACGGTCGTACCGGGCCGGAGGAACGCCCCGCTCGTCGTCCCCATCAGGGTGGGCGCCTGCTCGACGGTCATGTCGAGCGTGAAGTTGCCCTCCCGGCCGTAAGTGGTGGACGTCGTGTGGGTGCCCACGGCGGTGCCGTCAAGAGCGAGGGAGCCGGCCCAGGGGCCGGACGGCGAGCCTGCTTCGAAGCCGGATGCGACGAGGCTGATCTCGTCGGTGTCGATGATCTCCAGCGGATTCAGCTCCTCGCCGTCGATGGTCGTCCAGTCGGCTGAGCCGGAGATCGCAGCGGCATTGCTCGCCGTGCAGGGGCCGGAGAGGGACATGGTGGCGAGGTCCTCCGTCCGCCAACCCCAGCCGGTGGTCCAGCAGCCGCTGGGCGTCGGGCAGGGGACGGCGGTGCAGCTCGAGATCGGACACGCCGCGTCGCCATGGGCCCTGGACACCGTCTGAAGCTCTTCCAGGAACTCGAGGCCGGACTCCTGCTGCTCGCTGAGCTCGTGCGCCCAGGTCAGCGCATCAGCCGCGTCCTGCCCGACCAGGGCCACCAGGGAGGCCGCGGGGGGCGGCCAGGGGGCGGCTGCCGGCATCGGCGCGGGCGCGCTGCAGGGGACCGCGAAGGCGCTGTCGTCGTCGGCCGAGTCGTCGTCGTCCG
>JAJDAI010000712.1 GCA_029261955.1 Deltaproteobacteria bacterium
GACGGCTTCTTCGAGTGCGACGGCGACTGCGACGACGCCCTCGCCAACCTGAACCCCGATCGGCCCGAGGACAGCGACGCGGCCTGCGTCGACGGCGTGGACAACGACTGCGACGGCGACGTCGACTCCGCCGACTCCGACTGCCCCGAGGTCCCCGTCGAAGGGGGACTGAGCGGCACCGGCTGCAACTGCGACACCTCGGCTTCGGCTTCGCCGGGCTGGTTCGGGCTCCTTCTCTTGCTGGGCGTCCGGCGCCGACGGCGCTAGTCTGCGCGGCGCCGTGAGGCACCAACCAACACAACCGGAGCACCCGATGCCCACCTACAGCTGCCCCAAGTGCGGAATGGCCGTCAACGCAACCTGCGCCAAGTGCGACAAGCCCCTCGTGCACGACTCGATCCAGAAGCCCGACGGCACCGAGGTGCACGTCAGCAAGTGCCCCGAGGGCCACGGCAAGATCAAGTCGCCGATGTGCTGCGGCCAGGACATGACCTGCTCCATCGCGTGAGGGTCCTGATCCCGGCGTTCCTCGTCCTGCTCCTGGGCTGCCGGGTGCCGGTCGATGGCGACGACGACGACGCTGGGCCGTCCCTCGTGGGCGCGCCCGGCGTCACGATCGACGAGATCGCGATGTTCCAGGGGGTCAAGCGCCCGCTGGTGGTCGCCGGCGCGGAGGTGGACTCCGACGTGCCCCTGATCGCGGGGCGAGACGCCCTCGTGCGCGTCTACTACTCGACCGACGGCGACTACGACGGCGGCGACGTGACCGCTCGCCTCTGGCTCGGCCAGGACCTGGTCGAGGTGACGACAAGCCTGGGCAGCGGCTCGACCGAGGCCGACCTGGACTCGACGATCAACTTCGAGGTGCCGGGCGACTACGTCGACGACGTGTCCTGGATCGTGCAGATCCTCCAGTCGTCCGAGGTCGACAACCCCGACGCCACCTGGCCTGCCGAGGGCCGCGCGCAGCTGGAGCTGGACGGCGACGTCAGCGTGCTCCGCATCGTGATCGCGCCCTTCGCCTACGCCTTCGATGGCTCGGACCGCTTGCCGGACACCTCGCCCGAGCAGCTCGAGCGGATCCGCGAGGAGTTCCTGAAGATCTACCCGGTCTCCGACGTGGAGATCACGGTCCGCGAGGCCCAGCCCTGGAACCAGGAGCTGTCCCCCAACGGCGACGGCTGGTTCGGCCCGGGCCTGGCCCTGCTGGGCTACCGGAGCGAAGACGGCTCCAGCGACGACGTCTACTACTACGGCATGTTCAACCCGCGGGAGACCATCAACCAGTGGTGCATCGCGGGCTGCCTGCTCGGCGTGACGCTGCTGAACGACAGCCCGCCGGACGTGGGCTCGGTCAACCTGCGGCTCGCGCTCGGCGTCGGCTACACGGAGCGGGCCGCGGATGTGGCCGCGCACGAGGTCGGCCACGCGCACGGCCGGCAGCACGCCCCCTGCGGCCCGCCCGGGAACACCCCCGACGGCATCGACCCCGGCTACCCCTACCCCAACGGCCACACCGGCGTGTGGGGCTGGGACATCGTCACGGGCGAGCTCAAGGACCCGGCCGACCACACCGACATCATGGGCTACTGCGACAGCCAGTTCGTCTCGGACTACACCTACCGGGCGCTGCACGAGCGCGGCCAGAACGTGAACGAGGGCTTTGCTGCGCCGGGTCCCGAGGTCACCTGGGACGTCATCACCGTGGACGGCGAAGGCCAGGCGGAGTTCGCGGCCACGACCGTGCGCCGGCGCGGCGTGGCGGGGAAGGCCGTGGACGTGACCCTGTTCGCCGCGGGCGGCGCCCCGACCTCCTCGCCGGGCGTCTTCCTGGCCTACGACCACCTGCCGGGCGGCTGGCTGATGGTGCCGCGCGGGGAGCTCGCGCCGGTGGGCGCCGAGTTCGTGCTCGATGGGCGGCTGCTGAGCGCCCGGCGCTGAGCCTCAGCTCCCGAGCTTCGGCTGCTGAGCGCCAGCCGCTGAGCCTCAGCCGCTGAGCGGCAGCCAGAACCAGAGGGTCGCCCCCGGACCCTCGTTGTTCTCCAGGCCGATCCGGCCGCCGTGCAGCTCCACGATCCGCTGGCAGATCGACAGGCCGAGCCCCGTGCTGGACTCGCCGCCCGTGGGTGCGTTGCTGAGCCGGGCGTAGCGCTCGAAGGCGCGCCCGAGGTCGTCGCTCGAGAAGCCCGGCCCCTGATCGATGACGGCGATGCGCAGCCCCGCGCCCTTGGGCACCACCTCGACGCGCGTCCGCGTGCCGGGCGGGCTGAACTTCACGGCGTTGCTGATGAGGTTCACGAGCACCTGGCGCAGGCGGTCGGGGTCGGCGCTGAGGCGAAGGCCCTGCTCGCAGCGGGTGCTCAGCTCGATGCCCTTGCGGGCGGCGGGCGGCGCGGCGGTGTCCACGACCTCGTGCACCAGGGCGCACAGGTCCACCGGCCGCCGGCGCAGCTTCAGATCCCCGTCGGAGAGGGCGCCGAACTCCAGGAAGTCCTGGATGATCGTCAGCATCTCCTTGCCGCCGCGGCAGATGCCGGAGAGCACCTCGATGTGGTCCTCCTCCAGCACGTCGCCGGGCCGGAGCAGGCTGCGCAGCAGATCGGCGCCGCCCAGCACCTTGTGGAGCGGGTTGCGCAGGTCGTGCGTGGCGATGCCGATGAACTCGTCCTTGAGGTCGTTGAGGCGCTTGACCTTCAGCTGCGTGGCGACGCGCGCGAGCAGCACCGGGAAGTCGACGGGCTTGGTCACGTAGTCGTTGGCGCCGCGGGACAGGGCCTCCACCGCGGCCTCGCCCTCGTCCAGCGCGGTCACCATGATGACCGGCAGCTCGTGCAGGCGGTGGTGCAGGCGCAGCCGCCGGACGACGTCGATGCCCGACAGCCCCGGCATCATCACGTCGAGCAGCACCAGATCGATGCCGCGGGCCGCGATGCGGCTCAGCGCTGCCTCGCCGGACAGCGCCGCCTCCACGACGTAGCCGGCGCGCTCCAGCCGGCGGACCATCAGGTCGATGTTGCGCTGGCTGTCGTCCACGACGAGCAACCGGCCCGGCTTCGGCGCGCGATCGCTCATCGGCTCTCCCCCTCAGCCCCCGCAGGGGGGGACCCCGCCTCGGGGGTGCCGTCCGCCACGCGGCCGAAGGAACGCCCGGCGTCTTCCCCCCAGCCCCCCTCGGGGCCGCCGCGCAGCACGACGTCGCAGAAGCGGCGCACGCGCTGGAGCAGCAGCCCGTGGGGCCGGCTGTGCACGTCCTTGCGCAGGGCCCTCAGCACGCGCCGCTCCAACAGGAAGCGCCCGCCGCCCTTCGGCCGGGCGGAGCCGGGGCCCAGATCGTCCAGCTCCCGCCTCAGCTCTGCCGCGGGGTGGCCCCAGGCCTCCAGGTCCGCCTCCGGCAGGTCCTCGAGCGCGTCTCGCAGGAAGGCCGCCTTGCGGGGATCGGCGCCCGCGCTCTCGGCCCACTTGTCCACGAAGGTCGACACGGGCCGGCTCTGCTTCGCTGCCTCCAGCGGATCCCCGAGGCCGGCCGCAGGCGCCGCGAAGCGCCCGTAGTCCACGGTCTGGGGCTCGTGCGGCAGCTCCAGGAAGGCGTGGAGGCGCTCGATCTGCGCCTCGGGCTCGGCGACGAGCTCCTCGTAGCGCAGGTGCAGGTGCGGCACCGTCGCGTCCCGCAGAAAGGCCCCGATGGCCGGCACGTAGCGCTGCAGGATCGGGTTGAAGGCCTGCGCGGACTCGTAGTCCCCGTCGAAGAAGGACTCGGCGTAGCTGTCCCAGATCGCGAAGGGGTGCCGGGTCAGCAGGACGAAGCGAGCCTGGGGCAGCACGCGCGCCAGGAAGGGCAGCACCAGCGCGTAGGCGGGCGTCTTGTCGAGGAAGTGCGTGGCGTCCGCCGGCGCGAGCATGCGGCCGTAGAGGTCCTCGACGAAGCCCCGCAGGGCGTCCACGTAGTCGTCCTCGCCGCCCGGCAGCGCGCTCACGAAGTCCCGCTGAGCCCGCGCGGCCTGGATCGCGTCGTAGGACGCGCGGTCGACGCGGTCGAAGACCCCCAGGTGGGCCAGCGGGGTGAGCAGGTGCGGCTCGGGGCGGGCCAGGACCTGGCTGTGGGCGCCGAGGATCCGGGTGAGCAGCGTCGTGCCGGAGC
>JAJDAI010000713.1 GCA_029261955.1 Deltaproteobacteria bacterium
TCCATCTTGCGCAAGTAGAGCGAGGCCAGCCCGGCGCGGGCCTCGTCCAGCTGGGGCTCCCGCTCGAGGGCGGCCTGGAAGAGGGCCACGGCGTCGTCGTAGGTGTCGTCGCGCAGCTTGCGCAGCTCGGCGAAGCGGGACTCCTCCTGCCAGACCTGCTGGCGCTGGTCCGGCGAGGCCCAGGGGGGCAGCTCCTGCTCGCGCTCCCGCACGGTGCGCTCGCTGCCCGCCGCCGCCTCGGCCGCGCGGCTGTAGGCCGTGGACTTGAGGCTCCCGCGCGCGCTCAGCTTGACCGCCTCCTCGCGCCGCTCCGACCCCTCGAGCCAGGCCTGGAGCGCCTCGGCAAGGGCCCCGCCGTCGGCGAAGCGGTCCTTCGGATCCTTTGCGATGCAGCGCATCACCAGATCCTCGAAGTCGTCCGGGATGCGGCGCGCCCCCTCGATGAGGGACGGGGGCGCGATCGGATCGGCGATCACCTTGTGCAGCAGATCGCGCACCGAGGTCGCGATGAAGGGACGCCGCTTGCAGAGGTACTCGTAGAGCACGACGCCCACGCTGTAGACGTCCGTGGCCGGGCCGATGACGGCGATGTCGCCGCGGGCCTGCTCGGGGGCCATGTAGGCCGGGGTGCCTGCGATCGTGCCGGCGAGGGTGCGGTCCGTGTCGCCCTCGCTGCGCCAGGTCGCCACCCGCTCTGGCCCGGTGGGGGGCTCCTCGAGCACGCGCGCGACGCCCCAGTCCAACAGGAGCACCTCGCCGTAGTCCCCGACCATCACGTTGGCGGGCTTCACGTCGCGGTGCACGACGCCGCTGTCGTGGGCGAAGGCCAGCGCTTGGGCCACGCGCAGCAGCACGGAGACAAAGTGCGGCAGCGTCCAGGTCTGCTCGTACTCCTCGTCGCCCCGCTTGAGCTGGTCGAGCACGTGCTTGAGGGTCGCGCCGCCGATGCGCTTCATCGTGTAGTAGGGCCGCCCGTCAGGCAGCAGGCCCAGGTCGTGCACGGGCACGATGCTCGGGTGCGCCAGCTGCCCGGTGACCTGCGCCTCGTGGCAGAAGCGAACCAGCTCGATCGGGGTGAGGTCAGCGCCCTTGCTGTGCAGCTTCAGGGCCACCTTTCGGCCGAGGCGGCGATCCCCGGCCATCCACACGGAGCCGTTCGCGCCCTTGCCGAGCAGGGTGCCGATCTCGTAGCGGGGGCCCAGAAGACCCGCGGCTTCGGGGCGCTCGGTGACGAGCCGTCCGATGTCTTCGGCCTGCTTCTCGTCCAGGATGTCGAGCTCGACGAGCAGGCGCGGCAGGGAGACGTCCCCGCGGCGTCCGCGCTCGGCGGTGACGTCCAGGAGCTGGTCGAGGGTCAGGAGGCCCAGTTCGAGGGCGGCCCGACCAAAGGAAGCTTCCTGCGGGTCCACGGCGGGAGTGTAGCAGCGCCCGAGAAGCCCTTGCCGCGCCCCCAGGAGAGAAGGTCGGAGTCGGTGGTTTCGTTGTCTACTTCTGTCTGATTGGGCGACGCGGAAATGGTGTTCACGCGACGCTTTTCGGTGTTGTCAGAGACAGACCTTGAGTCTACTCTTCAAGCGGATGGGGGTGTCTCAGACACTCGGCTGCTGCGGTTGGGGGGCACTGGATTGCCCTGGGGAATGGAGAGTCTTTCACATGCCTCGACCTCGTCTGGAGTCGGCCACCTGGTGGCCGCAACTCCTGGAATTGAAGGACGAATTGCCACTTCGCGATCTCGCGAGTCGCTTTGGCGTCAGCGTCAACGGCTTGAGCCGGGCGTTGAAGCGCAGCGGCGTCGACCGCAAGGTGGTGCGACCCGGGCGCGAGAGCGCGGCGGGCAGCGGCCGGCGTCGCGTCGACCCGCGCAGCGCGGAAGCACAGGCCTGGTGGTCTGAGTTCATGGCGCTCAAGGACACGCAGTCGCTCGCCACCCTGGCGAAGCGCTTCGACGTGGCCGAGATCACCCTGCAACGAGCCCTGCGCCGCACCGGCGTGCAACGCAAGTCCCAGCGGGGCGCGCGCGGCAACCGGCAGACCCAGGCTGCGCAGGGTCGGATCGCCAAGGTCAAGCACCTGCTCGGTGTCGTGCCCGACGGAGAGGTGGCGCGGCAGGCTTCGGTCAGCCGCTACGCCGTGGCCCAGTTCCGCAAGGAGCAGGGCATCGCGTCCGTGCGGGACAACGCGCGGCGGTCGAGGCCGGTCACGCCTTCGCGGCGCGGGTTGTTCGCTCCCATGTCCCAAGCCACGTCGCTGTCCCTGCGCAAGCTGACGCAGGGCCGTGAGGCCTACCTCGTGCGGGTGAGCACGGACCTGTCCGACGGAGCCGACCCCCTGCGTTTTGTCGCAGTTGGGCGGGATCTCGCCGACGCGGCGGGGCAGGCCCAGAAGGCCGTCGCCCTGCGCATGGCCGAAAGCGGCGGGTCCTGGAACATCGACGGGCTGGAGTTCCTCGGGCCGGCGCTCTGAGGAGCAGCCCCCGGCTGCCATCGTCGCGGCCGGGGGCTGGCTCAGCCCCAGATGATGGGTTCGAAGCCCTTGAAGATGGCGAAGCCGATGTGCCCGCCGGCCACGAAGGCGTAGAGCATGCCGAGGGGCACGAGCGCGAGCCGCGCTGTGAACTCCTGCCGGTGACGCCAGAGCAGCGCGGCGGCCAGGCCGACGAGCGCGACCTTGCTGAGAAGAAAGGGGCCGGCGCCGTGCTCGATGGCCATGGCCATCAAGGGGTTGGCCTCGGTAGCGAGCCCGGCTTCGACCCAGCCGAGCGTGGAGAGCGCGTCGAAGAGGTTGAGGACCAGGATGGCTCGCAGGCCGGCCTCGAAGGACACGTGGGAAGTCAGTCTTCTGCGCAGCGTCGCGAACATCTGGTGCTCCATCCGTGACCCCCTCGGGGGCGCGTTCCTCTCCTCAGCCTGGTGGTTGATCGCCTCGGCGGACCGCCCGGTTTCCAATGCCTGGATGATCCAAACATGGGTCCGGATTGCAGGCTGAACCAGGAACGTCGTGCGATTTGCCACGGACTCGTGGCGGGGGACGGAGTCGAGGACCCCGGCTCAGCCCGAGGTGACCTCGCTGGCGAGGACCCGGCTGGAGGCGGCTTCGAGCTGCCCTGCGAGGGTCCACTGGGCCGCGGTCACCGAGAGCACGAAGGGGCCCGTGCCCGGGCCGGCCAACTCGATGGGTTGGATCGCGAAGGCCCCGTCGTCGGCTACGACGCAGCGCAGGGCTTCCCAACTCTGCTGGCTCACCGGCGAGCCGAAGCGCAGGAGCATCAACTCCACAGCGTCGCTGCCCGTCGGGGCCCAGCTGACGCTCACGACGCCCAGCACGTTGATGGGGCCGGGGCCGGGCAGCGAGGTGCTCGGCGCGGTGGGCGCCGCGAAGCCGGAGAGCGCGCCCGAGGGGAGGCTGTCCGCGTCGCTGGCTTGCAGGCTCCAGGTGGTGGAGACGCCGTCGAACTCACCCTCGCCGGCGAAGCGTCCGGCGTCCGCGGAGAGCACGAGCGGGTCCGAGAGCCCGGAGTCGGAGACGACGCTGAGGGTGCCCGACGCATCGCTCGGCGCCAACGCGGCCCAGCCGCTGTCGCTGTTGATCAGCTCGCACTCGTCGAGGCCGAGCGGGCTGTCGGGGTGCAGTGCGAGGCCGGGCAGGGGCGTGCCGTCCGGCAAGCTCACGGTCTGGGGCCACGACGCCGCCGGGCTGAGCGCAGCGCCGCCGAGGGCCTGCAGCTCGTCGTCCTGGCCAGCGGAACGCAGGGTGCGGTCGACGCGCCAGAGCCTCAGGACCCGGTCGTCGGGGGTGTCGTCGTCGTCCGCCGAGTCGTCGTCGTCGGCGCTGTCGTCGTCGTCGGGTAGCCAGGCGCCCTCGGGCTCGGGCTCCTCTTCGGCGGGGCAGCCTAGGAGCAGCACCAGCGCCAGGACCTCAGGTGTTCCGCGACTTGCCACGCTTCTTCCTCTCGCGCTTCTTGGGGGCGAAGCGGCTGAGGACCTTGTGGATCGCCTCGCGCTGCTGCCGGTCGTCGAACTTGGTCATCGCGGCGAGCGCTTCCCAGCCGCCGCTGCGAGGACGGTAGAACACGCGGAGGCCTCCGAGGGCGTCTGATCGCTTTCGAAGCTCGAAGATCATGGCCTGTCCGCCAGCCCGCACGCGCTTGCGGTCGCGCCGCCCACCCGCCCGGTTGAAGAGCTCGACGAGCTCGTGGGCGCGCCGCAAGGCCTCGGGGCGCATGCCGAGCTCGTCACGGCTGAAGCGGTCGAAGTCGGCGTGGCGGGTCATCTCGCCCTCGGCGGGCCCGCTGTCTTGCACCGTGAGTCGTGCACGCAGGTCCAGCAGGGCCTCCTGGACCGGCTCCAGGTCGCCGGACTGGCCGAAGACCCCATCCCCCCGCGCGTGCAGTTGGTCGAGCTCCCCCAACAGCTCGGTGCGGCCGGCGACGCGGAGCTCGGCGCGCAGGGTGCGGACCTCGGCCGTGAAGCGCTGGTGCTGAGGCTCGCGGAGCTCGGCCTGCAGCTGCTGGGCCCAGAGGTCGAGCGCCGCGGCGGCGGTCTCGGCGGGCACCCCGTCGCGCAGGTGAGCGGCGAGGGGGCGGAAGAGGGCGTCGACCGCCGGAGCGATCCCGGTCGCTTCGGAGGCGTCCTCGAGGAGGTGCGTCGCGCGACGCAGCCGGCTGGCCAGGGGGGGGCGGCGGAGGGCGGGGGCGGAGGCGCGCAGATCGTGCAGCGCCCCGGCGGCCTGCCGGGCCCCCGGGGCGCCGAGGGCCCCGTCGAGCACCTCGGACCAGGCGAGCACCTTCGGAGGCCCTGGGGGCTCCAGCAGGTAGCCGTCGAGGGCGGCGGCCCGACCAGGCTCCAGGGCCGCGCGCGTCAGAGCCAGATCGAGGTCATCGAAGGCCTGGCTGAGGTCCTCGACGGGGCCCAGCGCGATCCAGGCGGAGATGCTGGGCTCCGCAGCCGGGCGCGCCGCGACCAGGGCCTCGATCGCGGCGACGTCCTTGCGGGCCTCGGGGTCACGCAGGGTCTCCAGGGCGGCGATGGGCCAGGCCTCGGCTGCGGATGCCCGCCCGGCCAGGCCTCGGGCGAACCAGCGCGTGCGGCTCGAGTCCCCGAGCGCCCGCGCCGCGACCGCGCCCATCGCGCGCACCGAGACCCCGTCCCAGGCCTCCTGCTCCTCGCGCAGGGAGTCGAGCAGGGCAGGCGACCAGCGCTGCTCCAGCACGCCCCGCTCAAAAGCGAGGTCGTTGGCGGTGACCCGCACCGCGAGCTCCGCCGGGGCCAGGGCCAGCGCGCGCCGGGCGAGCTCCTCGGCTCCGTCCCGCTCACCCCGGCGCAGGCGACGCAGCACGATGGCGCCCAGCACCCGACCCAGGCCCGCGCCCAGGGTCGTCTCGTGGGGCGGGTCGGGCAGCGCGAGGATCGCGGCTTCGGCCGGAACCGGGTCGCTCCCTTCGGCGTCGCGCAGCCAGAGATCGAGCAGCGCGCAGCGGTAGGCCACCTGGCCCACGAAGCGAGCGAGTTCGCAGCGCCGCACGAGCTGGTGCAGCTGCAGGGATCGGGCACGGGTCGCGCGGTTGAGATCGCGCAGCGCGCGCAGCTGCTGGTCGACCAGCCATCGAGCCCTCACGGCGCCCCGGGGCTGGGCGCCCGTCTCCGCCAGGAAGGCGAGCTCGGCGTCGGTGCCGCTGCGGATGGCCGCCGCCAGCAGGCCTGCGGGCGTCGCGTCGGGGCAGGACAGGGCGCGCGCCGCGATCGCCCGGGCCTCGGATAGCGAGTGCGTGAGTGCCTGGCGGTCTGCCGCGCCCGTCGGAAGGGCCTCGTCCTCCCCCAGCTGCTCGGCCGC
>JAJDAI010000714.1 GCA_029261955.1 Deltaproteobacteria bacterium
CGCTCGACGGAGCTGTGGCTGATGTCCCGCTCGTGCCAGAGGGCGACGTTCTCCATGGCCGGCAGCGCGTAGCTGCGGACCAGGCGCGCCAGGCCCGTCAGGTTCTCGGTGAGGATGGGGTTGCGCTTGTGGGGCATCGCCGAGCTGCCCTTCTGCCCCTTCGTGAAGCGCTCCTCGACCTCGCGAACCTCGGTCCGCTGCAGGTGGCGGACCTCGACCGCAGCCCGCTCGATGCTCGACGCGATGAGCGCCAGGGCGGTGAAGTAGGCGGCGTGCCGGTCGCGCGGGATGACCTGCGTGCAGGCGGGGACCGGCGTGAGGTCCATGTGCTTGCACACGTAGTCCTCGACCTCGGGATCGACGAAGGCGTAGGTTCCGACGGCCCCGGAGATCATGCCGACCGAGATGTCCGTCACCGCCTGCGCGAAGCGCGCCCGGCCGCGGGACAGCTCGTCGTACCAGCCGGCCAGCTTCAGGCCGAAGGTGGTGGGCTCGGCGTGGATGCCGTGGCTGCGGGCGATGCAGACCTGATCCTTGTGCTCGACGGCGCGGCCCCGGATGAGGACCTGCACGCGGTCGAGCTCTTCGAGGATCAGGTGGCCGGCGTCGCGCATCTGGACCGCGGTGGCGGTGTCCAGCACGTCGCTGCTCGTCATGCCCTTGTGCAGGAAGCGGGACTCGGGGCCGAGGCCCTCCCCCACCGCCGTCAAGAACGCGATCACGTCGTGCTTGAGCGTGGCCTCGAGTTCGGCGACGCGCGCCGCAGAGGGCACCCGAGCCTTCTCGCGGCAGGCGCGCGCAGCCTCAACGGGAACCTGGCCGAGTTCGGCCATGGCTTCACACGCCAAGAGTTCAACTTCGAGCATCACCGCGAAGCGATGCTCATCCGACCAGATTGCGGCCATCTCTGGCCGCGTGTAGCGGGGGATCACGGGCGTGCTCGGGCAGCAGGATTCGGGCCCTCGCGGCGGGCTGCCAGCCGGTCGCGAGGCGGGACGTATACCACCGAGATCCAGGCGACGCCACCACCGTGCCGGCGCCTTTCATGGCAGGCGCAAGCATCGCTCCCCGCACAGCGTTTTCGGGGGACTGGCCCCCCAGAACGGCTTGCCTCGATGAAGCGCCTGCCCGATGATGACTTTGGAGCTGCCCGCACTGGGGGGAGGGCAGCGCGAGGTGAGGGAACATGGCCACCGATCGGTGCCCCGACTGCAACACCCGGCTGTTGCCCGGCGATGTCGCGTGCGAGTCGTGCGGATTCGACCTGATCATGGGACGCAAGCCCGGCGAGCGAACCGCCCGCGATCAGGCGCGGCTCGCGACCCAGGCGACGCTCTCCGTGGCAGCCCTGATCCTGCTGTTCGCGGGGGCCTGGAAGGCCGTGAGCGTCGCCGCGGTGGAGGAGGTCGAGCCGGCCGAGGCCTGCCTGCGCGTTCTCGAGACGATCCAACCCCAGGTGAAGGCGAAGCTGGACGCCGGCGTCGAGCTGCCGCGCTGCGATCGCACCCCGCCCGGCCCCAGCGACTGCTGGTCCCTGGCCGGCGTGAGCGCCGCCGACCTGCCTCGCGGCGACACGATGTGGCTGAAGCTTCGCGGCTACAAGGATGCCTTCGAGATCACCTGCCGCTCGGACGAGGACGGCGACGGCGAGTGGGCGCTGTTCCAGGCCAACGACGAGGTGCCGGGCATCCGCATCAGCAAGGCCGAGGTCCGCTAGGAGTCTGTTGCGCATTGCCGGACCGAGCGGGGTGAGGCGGATCCGCGACACGAGATCGCCGACTTGATGAGCAGGACCGGGCTGTCCGCGACAGAAAGTCGGTGATTTCGTGTCGTGGAGGCGTCCGCCCTGCGACGGGAGCGCAATGCGCAACAGGCTCCTACGCCCTCAGACCATGCGTCGGGGCCGCAGCGGCGCCGGCGTGTCCCCGGTCTCGCCCCGCCCGAGCACCGCGCTGACGACGTCGTCCACGCCCTGCGCGATCCAGGACAGCCCCCAGCCTCCCCAGCCACAGAGGGAGAGCACCCGCGGTCGCCCGGGCAGGGGGCCGACCAGGGGCAGCCCGTCGCAGGATGCCGCCGCGATCCCCGTCCAGCTCGAGGCACCGGACAGGTCCAGATCCGGCAGCATGGCGGCGAGGAACTCGCGGCTCCTCGCCTCCACCGCGGCGCTGCTCGCGCGGTCGTCGACGACGCCCGCCTCCATCTCCGGCTGCTCGGCCCAGCGGCAGCCGACGAAGGCCAGGGAACCGTCGGGCTCGCTCGCCCACGCCTCGAAGCGGTGCCTCGCGAAGGTCGGCGGGATCTCGAGCGCCACCCCCGGCACCCGCAGCCCCTGCAGGCGCACCGGGTAGAGCATCGGCTCGAACCAGGCGCTCACGGAGCCGCTGCCGGCACCCGCAGCCACGAGGGCGATCTCCGCCTCGACGCGCTGGTCCCCCACGCGCGCTTCCACGTGGGAGAAGCTGCCCTCGAGGCGGGCCTCGCCGCGCAGGATCTCCACCCGCCCCGCCAGGCGCTCACGCAGCGCCGCGAGCAGGGCCGGCACATCCACCCAACCGTCGTCGGCGAGCAGCACGCCGCCCGCCAGGTCGCGGCCGCAGGCGGCCAGCTCGTCGGGGTCCAGGGCGCGCGCGGGCAGGCCCCAGCGCCCGAGCAGTTCGAGGGACGTGGACCACTCGGCCCACTCACGCTCGTCCAGGCTCACGCGCCGGGATCCCGCTCGGCGCACGCTCACGCCCAGGGACTCGGCGCGGTCCAGCACGCCGGCGACGGAGCGCGCGCTCCAGGCCCAGACACCCACGGCCTCGGCCCCCATCGCCAGCTTCAGGCGAGCCCGCGA
>JAJDAI010000715.1 GCA_029261955.1 Deltaproteobacteria bacterium
GGTGCAGCGTCGGCAGGTTGGCCTGCGTCTCGGCGATGAGGGTGCGGTAGACCGGGGTCGGGATGTTGTCCCCGTCCAGCGCCGCCTCCAGCGAGCTGCCGTACTTCCGGGATCGCGCCCGGAACCAGTTGCCCTGCACGCCCGCGTTCAGCGTCGCGCCGAGCGTGCCCTGGTAGTCGCCCCAGGAGCCGTAGAACGCCTTCACCACCGCCTCGCGGTCCGCGCGGTTGGCGGATGCGCGCTGCCGGAAGTAGGTCGCGTGGTCGACCTTGAGCTCGGTGCCGTCGCTCAGCGTGGCGGAGCGGAAGGGCAGCTCGGCGCTCGTCAGCACCGTGAAGACCGACTCGGGGCCCGAGACCACGTCGCCCGCGGCGGCCAGCACCGCCTCGCCCTCGGCGCCCAGCGTGTGCGGCGCCTTGCGCAGCACGTCGTCCAGGTGCACGGAGTAGGGCGCGAGCGCCGGCTCGGCGGACATCCAGACCCGGACCTTCGACTCCAGGCCGAGCAGCTCCGGCTCAAGCCAGGCGGTCTTGCTGCGCAGCTGGGTGAACATCATCGACGCCTGCTGCTTCCGCCCCCGCGCGTCGCCGTCGCGGGTGTCCTCGGCCGAGCCGTTGGCGGCGTAGCTGTGCACTTGGCGCAGGCGGCGGACCGCGCCGAAGTAGTCCCGCAGGACCTCGACGAGCACCTGCGGCCCCTGCCCGAGCTGGCCCTGGCGGGCGTCCAGCGACTCGATCGCAGCCGCGCAGGCGAGGCGCGCGGAGTCCCAGGAGTCCACGCCGGGGTAGAGGTCGGTGAGGCGCCAGGTGGCGGCTTCGTCGACGGGCTCGCCGGCCTGGGCCTCGGGGCTGAAGAAGGATTCGGGGCGCATGCTCAGGCCTCCAGGCTCATGCCGGTGAGCTGCTCGCTCACGGTCCACAGGTGGGCGGCGTCTTCGTCGTTCGTGCCGAAGCGGTTCGCGCCCTTGGGCTTGCAGTTGGAGAAGTACTCCCCCGTCACCCCGGCCACGGCCGGGGAGCTGGCCAGGTAGATGGACGTGGCGGCCCCCTTCGCCGGGCTGCGCAGGAACATGCCCATCGCCCCCCAGAGCGAGGCCATCCAGCCGCTGTCGTTCTTCGCGAAGCCCGTGGCGACGACGCCGGGGTGCAGGCAGTTCGTGGTGATGCCCGTGCCATCGAGGCGCCGCGCCAGTTCCCGCGTGAACAGGATGTTCGCCAGCTTGCTCTGGCCGTAGACGCCGAAACCCGAGTAGCTCTGCTCGCTCTGCAGGTCGTCCCAGACCATGCCCTTGAGGGCTTGGCGGTGTGCCTCCGAGGCGACGCTGACGATCCGCGCGCCCTCGGCCTTCTTCAGCGCTGGCAAGAGCAGCAGGGTCAGGGCGAAGTAGGCGAGGTGGTTCACGCCGAAGGTCATCTCGAAGCCATCCGAGGTGACCTTGCGGCTCGTGTGCATCGCGCCGGCGTTGTTGAGCAGGACGTCGAGCGGCCGGCCGCTGTCCAGGAAGGCCTTCGCGGCGGCCTTGATGGAGTCCAGCGAGCCCAGGTCCGCCTGGAGGAACTCCAGCGACGCGTCCGGGGCTTCACCGCGGATGCGGGCCAGGGTCGCCTCGCCCTTCTCGGCGCTGCGCCCGTGCACGATGACGTGCGCGCCCATCTTCGCCAGAGCCAGGGCGGCTTCTTCGCCAATGCCGTTCGTGCCACCGGTGACCAGCACCGTCTTCCCGCTCATCGCTGCCATCTGAACCTCCTGAAGGGCCCCAGGATGGCCACCGTTCGCCGGATCGCAAGCGGCGTCGCCTCAGATCCCCAGCTCGTCCAGGGCGGCCAGGAAGGTCTCCGGCTCCGGGCGCACGCGGTAGTTGTCGGTCTCCCCCAGCCAGCGGACGATCCCTTCGCGGTCCACGATCGCGACGGTGGGCAGGTAGGCGTCCGCGTCGTCGAAGCCGCCGGCCGGCGCGACGCCCGCAGGCACGGCCCCCGAGTGGTAGAGGCCCAGGGCCTTCGCGGCGACGTAGCCGGGGTCGCGCAGGTAGGTGAAGTCGACGCCGTGGGCCTTGGCGAGGAAGCGCGTGTGGCCGGCAGGCTGCCCGCTGACCAGGGCGACGGAGACGCCGCGCTCGCTCAGTTCGCGGTACATGCCTGCGATCTCCCGGATCTGGGCCATGCAGAGCGGGCACCAGTTGCCGCGGAAGAACACCCAGAGCCCGGGGCGGCCGACCTGGTCCGAGGGCACGGGCTCGTCGTCGAGGCCCACGAACTCCACCGCGGGCAGCGGCTCACCGAGCTTCAGGATCCCCTGGGAGGGGGGCAGCCGGGAGTACCAGAAGACGTAGATGGGGGAGAGGACCAGCCCCACGGCGGTTGCGTAGGCCACCGCGACGGGCGCGACGGGCTCCACGGCCGCGCCAACCAGGGCGACGAGGGCGCCCGCCCCCGAGATCCCCATGCGCAGCGGCATGAGCCCCGAGGTCCGCGCCACGCGGAAGGACATCATCGTCGTCATCAGCGCCACGAGGGGCAGCGCGCTCAGCAGCGCCCCGAACCACTGGAGCGACCAGCCCCCGCGCACGAGGGCAACGCACGCGTGGATGCTGACCCCGTACAGGCCGAGGATGAAGGGGGTGGCGAAGGCCTGGCGCAGGTTCGAGGGCATGCTCGGGCAGTCCGA
>JAJDAI010000716.1 GCA_029261955.1 Deltaproteobacteria bacterium
CCGGGCCTCCACCTTGCTCGTCGCCTCACGCTCGACCGCTGCGATGCGGCTCTCGGTTTCCTTGTCGAGGGTTTCGACTCTCGCTTCTGCCGCTGCGAGCCCGCTGGCCGTGGTGCTTGCCTTCCACGCCAGGACTCCACAGCAGACCCCGAGGATGAGCGCGATTGCGCCCAGGACCAGGCTCAGGGGATCCACCTGCGATTCCTCCACCCGGCTGCCCCGCGGGACGCCGGTCGTTTCACAAAGAACGACTCAGGTGGGTCAGCTGGGCGATGAAACCGGTCCCGAGATCGGGCCCGTGGGCCCCGGGAGTGTCAGTGCGTGGTCGAGCAGGGCCTGGACGGAAGACAGGTTGTGCTCCGTGTCGGATCGCAGTTCTTCCCGCGACTCTCGCGCGAGGAAGAGTTCGGAAGCGATGTTCAAGGCCGCGAGGATCGCGTGGTCCTTCTGGACCTGTTCGGCGCTTCCGCCGGCGACAGCTCGAAGCTGTTCGTCGACAAAGGCCGCTACTGCTTTGACGTGCTCGGGCGCGCGGTCGCTCTGGAGCGAATAGCGTCGATTCAGGATCTGGATCTCGACGACGCTCACGACTCGTCCCGGTGGTTGGTTTCGTGCCCCAAGTGCTGAACCAGCCTGGGTTTTTTCTACACCGGGGCACGATAGTGCGCTGGACCCTGCGGCGTCAAATGCGACGGCCCTGCGGCGCTATCAGGCGCGCTATCGCACAGCGTGCGGCGCTATCAACCCTGATATCCGCTGCCGTCGCCGAGGGCTTCGGCCTGGATGCCGAGCTCGTCGTCCAGGGCGGCGGCGTCGGCGGAGTTGCCACCGCGGCCCACCCCGCCCCCTTCGAAGAGGGCGCGGACGAAGTCGGCGGGCTCGAAGTCGCGCAGGTCCTCGATGGCCTCCCCGATGCCGATGAGCTTCACGGGGATGTCGAGTTCGTCGGCGATCGCGATGATCACGCCGCCCTTGGCCGTGCCGTCGAGCTTGGTGAGGGCGATGGCGGAGACGCCGACGGAGTCGGCGAACACGCGGGCCTGGGCGATGGCGTTCTGGCCGTTGGTGGAGTCGAGCACAAGCAGCACCTCGTGCGGCGCGCCCTCCCGGACCTTGCCGATGACGCGGACGACCTTGACCAGCTCATCCATCAGCTCGGTCTTGCTGTGCAGGCGGCCGGCGGTGTCGCAGATGACGATGTCGGCCCCGCGCGCGACGCCGGCGGTGACGGCGTCGTGGGCGACGGCGGCGGGGTCGGAGCCGGCTTCGTGCCGGATGACCTCGGCGCCCGCGCGCTTGCCCCACACCACCACCTGCTCGATCGCGGCGGCTCGGAAGGTGTCGCCGGCGGCGATGAGGACCTTCTTGCCCTCGCGCACGTAGCGCGCGGCCAGCTTGCCGATGGTCGTGGTCTTGCCCGCGCCGTTGACGCCGACGACCATGATGACCAGGGGGCCCTTGTCCTCGGGCGGCTCGGGCAGACGACCGGAGCAGTGGGCGAGCATCTCGGCGACCGAGTCGGCGAGGATCGCACGCAGGCGGGCGGGGTCCTCGAGCTCTTCGCGCTCCGCCTTCGCCCGCATGCCGTTGAGCAGCTTCGTGGTCGTGCGGATGCCGACGTCGCTGGTGACGAGGAGCTCCTCCAGGCGCTGCCAGAGGTCCTCGTCGATGACCTTGCGGCCCTTGAAGAGGTCGTCGACCCGGCTGACCATCCGCTCCTTGGTCCGCGCCAGACCATCGACGAGCCGGCCGAACACGGAGGCGGGCGGGGGCTCGGGGGCCTTCTTGGCGACCGCGGCGACCGGCTTCGGAGCGGGGGGCAGCGGCGTGGGGTCGTCCCCTTCGAGCTCACTCTCCCATCCGGACTTTCGACGCGAGAGCGCGAAGATCAGACCGAGCACGAGCACGAGGGCCGTGACGACGACGCCGATGCCGGCGGGACTCTGCAGAAACTCCATCGATCGCGCTCCCGAAAAGGGCGCGCATCCTATCAGGCGCTCTCGGCCGGAGCGGGGCTGTCCGGCGGCACATCCTCGAGGCGCACCGAGACGAGGCTGGAGACGCCCGGGCGCTGCATGGTCACGCCGTAGAGCACGTCGGCGACCTCCATCGTCGTGCGGTTGTGCGTGATGACGACGAACTGGGTCTCGGCCGCCATCTCGGCGAGGGTCGCGTTGAAGCGGCGGCTGTTGGACTCGTCGAGCGGGGCGTCGACCTCGTCGAGGAGGCAGAAGGGCGAGGGCTTCACCTGGAAGATGGCGAAGACCAGCGCGATGGCGGCCATGGCCTTCTCGCCGCCGGACAGCAGGCTGAGGTTCTGGAGGCGCTTGCCGGGGGGCTCGACGACGATGTCGACGCCGCTGGTGAGGGGCGCGTCCGGCTCCGTCATCCTCAGCTCGGCGCGGCCGCCTCCGACGAGGCGCGGGTAGAGCACCGCGAAGCGCGCGGCGACGGCGGTGAAGGCCTCGGTGAAGCGGTCCCGCGTCTCCTTCTCGATGCGGGCGATGGCGCGGCGGAGGTCCTTGAGGGCCTTCTCCAGATCGTCCTGCTGCTCCTTCAGCTCGCTGAAGCGGGCGTCGACCTCACGGAACTCGGCTGGAGCCGCGAGGTTCACGGGCCCGATGGCTTCGACCTTGGAAGCGATGGAGCTGGCCTCGCGCAGCCAGGCCTCCACCGCCCCGGGGGCGAGCAGGACCGCGCGCTGGAGGGTCAGGGGCTCGCCCTCGCCGTGGAAGGCGATCTGGGGCTCGGCGCCCTTGTGCACGCGGGCGACCAGGTCGAGCAGGTCGAGGTCGAACTCCGCCGCGGCGCGTTCGGCGTGGCCCTGGAGGGACGCGCGCGCCTCGGCGAGGGCGACCTCGCGGGAGCGGGCGCCGGAGCGGGCTTCGTCGAGTTCGGTGCGCGCGAGCTCCACGGCCGCGCTGGCCTCAGCCTTCTTGGATGCCGCGTCGGCCCGGGCGCGCTCCGCGGCGTCGAGCTCGTCGCCGGAGGAGGCGAGCTGCGCTTCGAGCTCGCCGATGTCTCCGGCGAGCCGCGCGCGGTCGGCGTCGAGCTGGCCGGTGCGCGCCTGCGCCGTCTTGCGATCGGTCTCGGCGCGCGTGAGGCGGCGGACCAGATCGGCCTGCTCCACGTCGATGCGGCGGGCTTCCCGGAGCTGGCCGGCTGCGGTCTGCTGGAGCGCGGCGACGTCCACGCGGAGCGTGTTGGTGGCGCGGGCCGCTTCGCCCAGGCGGGTCTCGGCCGCGTCCACGTCGGTGCGGAGCGCCTTGAGGGATGCCTCGATCTGCAGGCCCGCGGCGTCCTGCTCGTCCGCGGTCACCAGCGCCGCGGCGCGCTCGCGGGCGAGGGACTCCTGCCGGCGGCCGGCGGCTTCGCGGGTGCGGCGGGTCTCCTCCCCGAGGCGGCGGGCGGCGGCGAGGCCCCGACCGGCTTCGTCCTGGTCACGCTTTGCGGTGAGCTCGGCCAGCTCAGCAGAGTGCGCGGCCCGCCCGGCCTCGTCGAGGCGGACTTCGGCGGCTCGGAGGGCGGCGGCGGTCTCGCGCACCGTGAGCTCGGCCGCTTCGTGCCGCGCCTTCGCGGCGACGACGTCGGCGCCCAGCTTGTCGGCCGTTCGCTGGCGGGCGAGGGCGCCCTCCCCTCCCCCGACGTGCCGCCCGGCCTGGATGGAGCGGGTCGTGACGATGCGCCCCGTCGGTCCGACGAGGGTCTGACCCCGTACGGGCTGCGCGGTGTCCTCGACTGCGAAGGCGTGTCCCAGCAGCGAGGCGGCGAGGTGCGGGGCAGCCGAGTCGTCCACGGACAGGGCGAGGGAGCCGGGTTCGGCTTCGGCGGCGTGGGGCACGACCAGGTGCAGCCGTTCGACGTCGTTGGCCTCGATCCAGATGGCGAGGGCCTCGGCGTCGGCGGGCGAGGGGAGAACGAGGGCCTGGAGCAGCGGACCGAGGGCGGCCTCGACGGCGGCCTCGACCGATTCGGGCACGGAGAGCAGATCGGCGACCGTGCCGAGCATCGGGCCGTCGTACTCGGCGAGCACGCGCCGCACGCCGTCCCCGAAGCCTTCGTGGCGGGCGATCAGATCGCGCATGGACTCGAGTCGGGCCGCGAGCGACTCGACGGAGCGCCGCTGGGCGTCCCGGGCGTCGCAGACCTGGCTGTGCTCGCGTCGGGCGGCGGCGAGGGCGGAGCGAGCGCCCGCCTGGGTGGAGTCGGCCTCGGTCCGGGCTTCCGCGGCGGCGAGCAGGGCGGCAGCCGAAGCAGCCACCCCCTCCTCCAACTCACCCAGCTTCGCTTCCCCCGCTGCGGCTTGATCCGCCTGATTGCTCAACGCGGCCGCGCCCTCACCGAGCTGGCGCTCCAGCAGCTGGGCCAGGTTGCGGGCACGCGCGGCCTCGGTGAGGGCATGCACCGACGCCGAGCGCGCGGACTCCGCCTGGGCGCGGAGGGTCGCGGTCTCGCGGCGGGCCCCGGATTCGACCTCGGAGACGGCCTCCAGCTTGGACGACAGCTCGACCAGGCGGGCACGGCTCTCGGCCACCCGCTTGTGAGCGATGGCGGACTCCGCCTCCACGGCGCTCTGGCGTGCGGCCATCTCGGCCGCGTCGCGGTCGAGGCGCTCAAGGCGGGAGGCCAGGCCCCGCTGCTCCTCGGCGCGGAAGTGCGCCTCGCGGCGGCGAAGCTCGAGCTTGGAGGCCGCAGCCGCACGCGCCTCCTTCAGGGTTTCGTGCGTCGAGCGTGCGAGTTCGGCCGCACGGGAGGCGGCCGATGCGGCGGAGCGCAGCTCTTCGAGGGCCTTCTCCGCCTTGCGCTCCCCCACCGTCGCACCGGCGAGCGCGCTCTTCTCGGCCGTCAACGCGGCGTGCTCGCTCAGGGCCTGGCCGGCGAGGGCCTGGAGCGTCGCTGCCTTCCAGCCCGCCCGGAGCTCGCGGTATCGGTCCGCCTTGCGGGCCTGGCGCTGAAGCGCCTTGCGCTGCCGACCCATCTCACCGAGGAGGTCCGAGACGCGCAGCAGGTTCTCCCGCGTGCGGTGCATGCGGCGCTCGGCTTCGGCGCGCTGGGCCTTGAAGCGGTTGATGCCGGCCACCTCGTCGATGAGGACCCGCCGCTCGTCGGGCTTGCTGTTGACCACGAAGCCCACGCGGCCCTGCTCGATGATCGAGTAGCCGCGGGCTCCCACGCCGCTGTCCAGGAAGAGGTCGACGACGTCCTTGCGGCGCGCCGCGGTCTTGTTGATCAGGTAGTCGGCGCGGCCCGCCCGATCGAGCCGGCGGGTGACCTGGATCTCATCGAAGCGGGCGTAGCGTCCGCCGAAGCGGCCCTCGCTGTTGTCGAAGACGAGCGTGACCTCGGCTCGGCCCGCCGGCGCCCGGTCCTCGGCACCGGCGAAGATGACGTCCTCCATCGCGCGCCCGCGCAGGCTGCCCGGGCTCTGCTCACCGAGGCTCCACTTGATCGCGTCGATGATGTTCGACTTGCCGCAGCCGTTCGGTCCCACCACGCAGCAGATGCCCGCGTCCAGCTGGAAGACGGTGCGGTCAACGAAGGACTTGAAGCCCTGCAGTTCGATGCGGCGGATGCGCACGGCGGCTCAGAAGAGGCTGTCGCCGTCGATCTGGAGATTCCAGAAGGCGACGAGCTTGCTGCCCTCGTAGGCGTGGTCCCAGGGAGTGGGCTCGCCGAGCTTCACCCGGACTCCCTCGAAGGCCACGTTCCCCTGGTCGCTGTACTTGCCGACGAGCAACCAGACGAGCTTGAGGCTGGACTGCAGCCGCTCGAGCTGGTCCTCGCCTTCGCGGGCGCGGACCCCGCCGAGTTCGAGCGTCAGCGTGGCGCGCACGGGGCGGTCGCCCAGCTCGGTGCCGCCGCGGACCTTGACCCCGCCCAGGCGGACCGACCGGGGGGACAGGCCGAGGTTCAACAGGTCCTGAAACAGGGCGTCCTGGAGGCTCTCGGCGCTGTTGAAGTGGCGGAGGTCGCCGACGAGGCGGTTCTTGAGGATGCGGTCCTCGGCCACCTTCGCGAGGCGCTCCTCCTGCTCCCGGATCAGCTCGGGGCTCTGGTCCAGGTCCGGCTTGACGGCCCAGCCGCCGGTTCCGGGCACCTTCCGCTCGAGCTCGCTCTCAGTCGGGAAGGGGGACTGCGCCGCGGTGCGGATGTAGATCGTGTAGCAGCCGAGCACGATCGCAGCGAGGAAGACGATGAGCGAGACGCGGACGTAGTTGATCCGGTCGGGCTTCCGGCTCTGGGGCACGAGGAGGCCGTCGTCGAAGCGGCCGAAGTTCTCCAGCAGCTGACCCTCGGCGCTTCGACCCCGCTTCTCCAGCCACTCGTTGAAGGAAACGGGCAAGGGCTCGTCTTCGCTCACGCGTGCGCGCGCGGCATCCGGTGCGTGAGGCTCGTCGGCCTCCTCGATTTCGTCCGCGGACTGCAGCTCGTCGGGCTCGACCGCCGGGGGGTCGATGTCGTCGTCCAGCGGGTCGACGTGGTCCAGGGACTCGACGTCGACCGTCTCCGGCTCGAGCTGGGGCGGGAGGCTGGCGTCGAGGGGCTCGATGGCGCCGGTCTCGACGGGGGGGAGCTGGTGTTCGAGGCCCTTGCCGCGAACCGAGGGCCGCGCGGGCCCCGAGAGCGCTGACGCTAGGCCGCCGGGGAAGGGCCGGACGTTGTCCGCGGGGTCGAAGGCGGCTGGGGTGGGCTTGGGCGCCGCGGGCTTCGAGGGCTTCGGCGGAGCCGCGGGGGAGCCGGGGGCCAGCTGATCGAGGAAGTCGTTCAGCACGCCCGAGTCCTCGTCCAGATCGGAGGAGCTGGAACCCCAGTGACGCCACGGCTCCACGCCCGGCGAGGTGCGGGGACCGAGCAGCGCGGCGAGGCCGTCGATCTCCCGCGCGGGCCGGAAGTCGCCGCCGTCCACCGAAACCGGGTCCTCGGCACGGAGCAGGCCACGCTCCGCGAGCTCGTGCAACGTCTCCATCTGGCCAGCCGTGAAGACACGGCCGTCCTTGCGAATGCGGTACTTGCTCGTGGGGTCCGAGGGCAGCTCGAGAGTCTCCGGTCAGCCCGGCCCTTCGGTTGCCGGGCCTCGGGCGTGCGCCTAGAATACGCCGCCTCCGGGCCCCCGCAAACCGCGACGGTGTCTGCGATCGGTCGGAGCTCAATCCATCAACGTAGAGGCGTGCCCATGCTGCGCATCGCGGTTCTCCCCGGCGACGGGATCGGCAACGAGGTCATTCAGGTCGGAGTCGACGTCCTGAAGGCCCTGGAAGAGGTCACCCCCGGCCTCGAAATCGCCTACGAGTGGCTCGACTACGGGGCCGAGCGGTACCTGCGGGACGGGGTCGGCTTTCCGAACGACGAGCGCGAAGCCATCGCCGATCGGAACGACGCCATCTACCTCGGCGCCGTCGGCGATCCGCGGGTGCCCGGCAACGAGCACGCCCGCGAAATCATCCTCGAAACGCGCTTCAACCTCGACCTCTACGTGAACCTGCGGCCCTGCAAGCTGCTGGACGCGCGTTTCTGCCCCCTGGCGGGCAAGGGCGTGGACGACGTGGACTTCACGGTCTTCCGGGAGAACACCGAGGGGCTCTACACAGGCATCGGCGGCATCTTCAAGAAGGGCACGGCGGACGAGGTCGCGATCCAGAGCTCCATCAACACCCGCAAGGGCGTGGAGCGGATCATCCGCACGGCCTACCGCTTCGCCGACGAGCATGGCCACGGCCGGGTCTGCATGAGCGACAAGTCCAACGCGCTTCGATACGGGCACGACCTGTGGATGCGCGTCTGGAAGGAGGTCGCGGCCGAGTACCCGAAGATCGAGTCCCGGCACCTCTACATCGACGTGCTGACCATGGAGCTGGTGCGGCACCCCGAGGACTTCGAGGTCATCGTCACGTCGAACCTGTTCGGGGACATCGTCACCGACCTGGGCGCGGCGCTGCAGGGCGGGCTGGGCATGGCGGCCTCGGCCAACCTCAACCCCGAGCGCGGCATCGGGATGTTCGAGCCGGTGCACGGCTCCGCGCCCGACATCGCGGGGCAGGGCAAGGCGAACCCCATCGCGGCAGTCGCGACGACGGCGCTGATGCTTCAGAGCCTGGGTCGGCCCGCGGAGGCTCGCATCGTCGAGGCTGCGGTGGCCCGGGCGCTGGCAGAGAACGCGACGACGGCGGACCTGGGTGGATCGTCCAGCACGAGCCAGGTCCGGGACTTCCTCGTGCAGACCGTGCGCGAGCTGTCGGCCGGCAACACCTGATCGCAGGGGGCGCCTCCGTGCTATCAGAGGCGCCCGAATCACGGAACATCACGCGGCTCGGCCGCGAGGAGCGACACGATGAAGGTCGAGAACAAGGAAGTCGTCTTTCTTTCCGGTGTGCGGACCGCTTACGGCGCGTTCGGCGGATCGCTGAAGAACCACAGCGCCATCGACCTCGGTGTGCTCTCCACGAAGGCCGCCATCGAACGCGCCGGCGTCGAAGCCGATGACATCGACCACGTCATCTTCGGCAACGTCCAGCAGACGAGCGGCGACGCGATCTACATGGCCCGGCACATCGGCCTGAAGGCGGGCGTGCCCGTCGCTTCGGGTGGGTTGACCGTGAACCGCCTCTGCGGCTCCGGCTTCCAGTCCGTCATCAGCGGCGCGAAGCAGATCCTCCTCGGCGAGTCGAACTACGTCGTCGCAGGCGGCACCGAGAACATGTCGCAGGCGCCCTACGTGGCCCGCGGCATGCGCTGGGGCATGCGCTTCGGTCAGGACGAGGCCCTCAAGGACTCGCTCTGGGAGGCGCTGAGCGACCCGAACATCGACATGAAGATGGCCGAGACGGCCGAGAAGCTCGGCGAGCAGTACGGCATCACCCGCGAGGAGTGCGACGTCTACGGCCTGCGCTCCCACCACGCTTGGGTCGCGGCGCAGGCAGCCGGCAAGTTCGGCGACGAGATCATCCCCGTGATGGTCAAGAAGCGGCGCGAGATGGTGCCCTTCGAGGTCGACGAGCACCCCCGCACCGACGCGGACCTGGCGGCCATGCGCAAGCTGCGCGCCATCTTCAAGAAGGACGGCCTGGTCACGGCGGCCAACGCCTCGGGCATCTGCGACGGCGGCGCGGCCGTGGTCATCGCCGACGGCGCCATGGCGCGCGACCGCGGCCTCAAGCCCATCGCCCGGCTCGTGGGCTGGGGCGTGTCCGGCTGCGACCCGACCATCATGGGCATCGGCCCGGCGCCCGCCGCCCGCAAGGCGCTCGCGTCCACCGGACTGACGATCGCCGACATGGACCTCGTCGAGGTCAACGAGGCCTTCGCCCCGCAGTACCTGGCCGTGGAGAAGGAGCTCGGCCTGGACCGGGACAAGACGAACGTGAACGGTGGCGCCATCGCCATCGGCCACCCGCTCGCCTGCTCCGGCACCCGCATCACGCTGCACCTCGTGCACGAGCTGCGCCGTCGGGGCGCGCGCTACGGCCTGGGTTCGGCCTGCATCGGCGGAGGCCAGGGCATCGCGGTCATCGTCGAGGCGCTCTGAAGTCGGAGGACAGCATGGCGGACGACGCGGCGATCTACGACTGGAACGAGATCGGGGACACGAGCGACTGGAAGCAGGGGCTCGAGTTCTACGACGAGAGCCTGCGGGACGGGATCCAGTCGCCGTCGGCCAAGGATCCGAGCATCGAGGACAAGGAGCGCATCCTTGCCTTGCAGGATCGGGTCGGCATCCAGCACACCGACATCGGGCTCCCCGGTGCCGGGCCGCGCGCCGTCGCTGATGTGACACACCTGGCGCGCTTCGCGCGGGACAACGGGTTGAAGATCAACCTGACCTGCGCGGCGCGCACCCACCCCAACGACATCAAGCCGATCATCGCGATCAGCGAAGAGGTCGGGGTGCCGATCGAGGTGATGGCCTTCCTGGGCTCCTCGCCCATCCGCATCTTCACCGAGGGTTGGACGGTCGAGAAGCTCGAGCAGCTGACCCGGGACGCGGTGCGGCTGGCGGTCGGTGCGGGGCTGCCCTGCACCTTCGTGACGGAGGACACGGTGCGGTCCACGCCGGAGACGCTTCGGCGGCTCTTCGCGGTGGCGCTGGAAGAGGGCGCCAAGGGGCTCTGCATCTGCGACACCGTGGGGCACGTCACGCCGCTGGGCGTGAGCAACATGATCGGCTGGGTGAAGCAGACGGTGGCCGAGTTGGGGCACCCCGACACGATCATCGACTGGCATGGCCACAACGACCGGGGCCTGGGGCTCATCAACGCGATCGCGGCGGCGCAGGCCGGGGCGAAGCGGATCCACGGGACGATCCTGGGGGTCGGTGAGCGCGTCGGGAACACGGCGATCGACCTGCTGCTCGTGAACATGAGGCTCATGGGGGTGGAGGTCGACGGCGACCTGGCGGCCCTGCGCGAGTACACGGAGCTGGGCGCGCTGGCGACGGGCACGCCGCTGCCGTTCAACTACCCGGTCTTCGGCACCGACGCCTTCCGCACCGGGACGGGCGTGCACGCGGCGGCGGTCATCAAGGCGCTCAAGACGGGCGACAAGGACCTCGCCGACCGCGTCTACAGCGGCGTGCCGGCGCACTGGTTCGGCCTGGAGCAGGTCATCGAGATCGGCCACATGGGCGGGCGCAGCAACGTCGTGCATTGGCTGCAGTACCGCGGCCTCGACGCTCCGGACGACCTCGTCGACGCGATCTTCGGGGAGGCCAAGGCCACCAACCGGGTGCTGAGCGACGCCGAAGTCACCGCCATCGTCGAGCGACACGCCGCCGGCTGATCACCCCGGGGGCTCATTCCCCGGGTGGTAGTTCGCGGCGTCCATCTCGATCAGTTCCTCGCGCCGCTTCGCCTTCTCTTCCCGCTCCAACTCCACGTCGCGCCGGTCCAGAACACGGGACCGCAGCGCCTTGGCGCGGCTCTGGCTCGCCAGGACCATGTGGAAGGCGACGAAGAACATCAGGAAGACGCGCACCGAGCGGTCGAGCTTCCCCGGGAAGCCCTCGAGCCGGAAGAAGAAGAGCGAGACCACCGCGCTCAGGTTGACCACCTGCATCACGACGTAGGCGGGGCGGTTGAGGCGCAGCGCCGTGCTGGTGTAGACCCGGTTCAGGACGATGATGAGGGCGATCCCCAGCAGGAGGACGTCCTCGGGCGCGAGTCCGGTCATCAAGGCCTCAGCACACGGTTGTCGATGAGCCGCGTGCCGCCGAAGTGTACGGCCACTGCGAGCACGACGGGCCGATCCAGGGCGGTGACCGGCGTGAGCTCGGTGGCATCCAGCAGGTCCACGTAGTCGATCTCGGCTGGAGACTGCTCTCGGAGGATCGCCCGGGTGCGGGCGATGAGGGTGGCGGGATCAGTGCCGGCGGCCACCGCCTGCTCCGCCTCGTCCAGGGCGCGGTGCAGGGACAGGGCCTGCGTGCGCTGCTCGGGGTCGAGGTAGGCGTTGCGCGAGGACATCGCCAAGCCGTCGGCTTCGCGCACGGTCGGCCCCGAGGCGACCTCGACCGCCAGGTTGAAGTCGCGGACCATGCGCCGGATGACGGCCAGCTGCTGGTAGTCCTTCTCGCCAAAGACGGCGACCGTGGGCTGCACCAGGTTGAAGAGCTTGAGCACGACCGTGACGACGCCCTCGAAGTGGCCCGCGCGCGAGGTGCCGCAGAGCGGAGCGGCCAGAGGACCGACGGTCAGGTGGGTCTGGAAGCCGGGCGGGTACATGGTGGCCGGCGTGGGGAAGAAGAGGACGTCGACGCCCTCCGCCGTGCACTTCGCGGCATCGCCGGCCTCGTCGCGGGGGTAGCGACCGAGGTCGTCGGTGGGCGCGAACTGCAGCGGGTTCACGAAGATCGAAACGACGAGGTGGTCGCATCGCGGGCGCGCGATGCGCATGAGGCTGAGGTGGCCGGCGTGCAGGTAGCCCATGGTCGGCACGAAGCCGATGGTCTCGCCGCGGGCGCGGACGTCCCGAGCCCACGCCTGCAACGCCGCGGGATCCTCGAACCGTCGCATCAGTGCGTGGGGCCGTACACCGCCCGGCTGGAGCCGTTGCCGCCGTTGTGGCCGTTGGGGCCGTTGGGGCCGTCGGCGGCATCGACCGACTTCTTCGCCTTGCGGTGGAAGGAGTGCGCGTCGTCCGGGAACGAGCCGTCGCGCACCTCGTCGATGAACTGCCCGATGGCGTCGTTGATGACGGCGCCGAGCTCCGCGAAGCGCTTGACGAACTTCGGCTTGAAGCTGTCGTCCATGCCGAGCATGTCGTAGATGACGAGGACCTGGCCGTCGCAGCCGGAGCCGGCACCGATGCCGATCGTCGGGATGTCGAGCTGGTCGCTGATGTGGGCTGCGAGCGCGGCGGGGATGCCCTCGAGCACCATGGAGTAGGCGCCGGCCTCCTGGACCGCGAGGGCGTCCGCGAGCAGCCGGGCCTCGGCCTCGTCG
>JAJDAI010000717.1 GCA_029261955.1 Deltaproteobacteria bacterium
CCGGCGGGCTGAGCGTCGGCAGCACCGTGAGCTACCTCACGGCCGACCCCGACCCGTCCGCGGCGGGCGGCCTCGCCGTGCAGCAGCCCTGAGCGGCTATCATGCGCCGATGCCCGACCGCCCCCCCCTCCTGAAGCTCGAAGAGCGGATCGAGTTCACCTTCAGCGACCGCGGGTTGCTGGAGCGGGCGCTCGTGCACCGCTCTTGGGCGCACGACCACGTCCCTCCCGTGCCGGACAACGAGCGCCTCGAGTTCCTCGGTGACGCGGTGCTCGGCCTGGTGGTGGCGGAGCGCCTGGTCGAGGACTTTCCCGACGACGAGGGGAGGCTGACCCGGGCGCGGGCCGAGCTGGTGCGCCGCGAGAGCCTGGCCGCCGTCTCTCGGCAGCTGGAGCTGGGCGCGTGGCTCCTGCTGGGCAAGGGCGAGCGGAGCAGCGGCGGCCAGCAGAAGGACTCCATCCTGGCCGACGCCTTCGAAGCGCTGCTGGGGGCGGTCTTTCGGGACGGCGGCCTCGAGGCTGCGCGGGCGCTGGTTCACCGCTGCTTCGGCCAGTCCCTGGGACGTGACGACGTCAGCGGCGGGCTGATGTCCCCGCGGGATCCCATCACCACGCTTCAGGAGCGCCTGCAGCAGGACGGCCGCGGCACCCCGCGATACCGACTGCTCGGCGGCGGACAGGGCCCGGCCCACGCCCCGATCTGGACGCAGGAGGTCCGGGTCGGCGACGAGGTCCTGGGCTCGGGCACCGGCACGAGCAAGCAGGACGCGAGGCGCGCCGCCGCCCAGGACGCGCTCAGCAGATTGGCCCCGGGGGACGAGGCGTGAGGCTCACGCCCCCGAAGCTGCCTCGCCCCACCATCGCCCCCGTCCTCGTGCCGCACGGCTGGTGCGCGCCGGGCTGCCCCTACTGCCCCTCGGAGCCGCGCGAGGCGCTGCTCCCGCACCCGGACGAGGTGCCCGAGGCCGTCGGACGAGCGCGCGAGCGGGGGCCCGGCCCCATCGAGCTCGCGTTCTACGGCGGAGACCTCTGGCGCCTGCCCCGCGGTCCGCGCACCGCGCTGCTCGACGCGGCGGAGCGTGAGGTCCGCGGCGGGCGTGTCAGCGGGCTCCGGCTCACGCTGTCGCCGGAGTCGGTCCTGCGGGTCCCCCTGACGGAATTCCTGCGCCGGGGACTCACCGCCGTCGAGCTCCCCGTGCACAGCCTCGACCGCCGGGTCATGCGGCGCCTCGGCCAGCGGCGGCACCCGGTCGTCGGCCCCGAAGCGGTGGGTCGGCTCAAGCGGGCTCGGGTCCGCTCGATCGTGCACCTGACCCCGGGCCTGCCGGGCTCCTCACACCGCAGCGCCGTGGAGGGCTGCGACCACCTCATGCGGGCCCGGCCCGACGCCGCGCGCATCCTGCCGGCGCTGGCCCTCGCCGGCACCCGCCTCGGCGAGGCCTTCGAAGCCGGACGCTGGACGCCCATGGACGTGCCCCAGGCGGTGCTGACCTGCCGCGAACTCGTGTCCCGCCTGCGGGCCCACGGGGTGAAGGTCATCCGCATCGGACTGCAGCCCCAGCTGGACCTGGGTCGGCCTCGGGAGGTGCTCGGCGGCCCCTGGGACCCGGCGCTTCGGCTGCTCGTGGAGGCCGATCTGCTCGCAGTACAAGCCAACCATGCGTTGACTTCGGTTTTTCGCTTCGGTACACGCGCATTCACCTTGGTGGTCCACCCAGCGGAGGAGAGCTTTCTCCGCGGTCCAGAGAACCGGACGCTCCGCGCACTGCGGCAGCAATTCCGGCTCGACCAACTTCACATCGTGACCGTGGAAGACCAACCACGGGGCTCGGTGCGGGCGTTCCCAGGGAAGCTGCTGGCCGCGGACGTTCCGCCGCCCAACAGCCCAAATCGCCGCGCGTCCTGACGCCGAACGAGGTCCTGTTTGTCCGAGTCTGTCCACCGAAGCGGCTACGTCGCGATCGTCGGAGCACCCAACGCCGGCAAGTCCACGCTGCTGAACCGGCTGCTGGGGCAGAAGCTGAGCATCGTCTCGCGTCGCCCGCAGACCACGCGCAACCGCATCCTGGGGATCTGGAACAAGCCCGATGCCCAGGTGCTGTTCCTGGACACGCCAGGCATTCACCAGACCCACAAGCTGCTCAACCGCCGGATGGTCGACGCCGCCCTGGGCGCGATGAGGGACGTGGACCTGGTCCTCTTCCTGGTCGACGTCCAGCGGCACCCCCGTCCCCACGATCGCGACATGGTGCTCGAGCGCCTGCAAGCGAGCGGGCTGCCGGTGGTGCTGGTCCCGAACAAGATCGATCTCATCCCCAAGACGGATCTGCTGCCGCTCATCGCCGCCTGGGCTGGCGCTGGCGACTTCGAGGCCGTCGTGCCCATCTCCGCGCAGAGCGGGGACGGAACCGAGGGCCTGATGCAGGAGGTTCTCACCCGCATGCCCGAGGGCCCGCCCTGGTTCCCCAAGGACCAGGTCACCGACGTCACCGAGCGCTTCGTGGTCTCCGAGCTGATCCGCGAGCAGGCCTTCCGCTGCCTCGATCGTGAGGTCCCGTACTCCATCGCCGTCGAGGTCGAGGAGTTCGAGGAGGAGAAGGACCGCGTCCGCGTGATGGCCCGCATCTGGGTCGAGCGGGACAGCCAGAAGGGCATCGTGATCGGCAAGAAGGGCTCGATGCTCAAGCGCATCGGCACCGGCGCCCGCCTGGAGATCACCAAGCTGATGGGGCAGCGGACGCGGCTCGATCTGACGGTCGGCGTGGACCCTCGCTGGACCACTCGCCGCGGCTCCGTCGAGCGCCTCGGCATGTTCGATCGGGAGGGACAGTCGTGAGTCGCCCCGTTGTGACCCTGCTGGGACGCCCCAACGTGGGCAAGTCCGCGCTGTTCAACCGCCTGCTCGGCCGCCGCAAGGCCCTCGTGCAGGACACGCCGGGCGTGACCCGCGACCGGAACTACGCCATCGGCAGCCTCGACGGCAACGAGGTCGTGCTCTGCGACACCGGCGGCTTCGAGGAGCACGGCCAGGTGGCCGGCGACCTCATGGCGCGCCTCATCCGCGAGCAGGCGCTGGCCGCGCTGGCGGACTCGGACGTGCTCATCTTCGTGATGGACGTGCGCACGGGGCTGACGCCGGACGACCGCGAGATCGCGCAGCGGCTCCGTCGCGCCACGCAGCCCGTGATCTGGGTTCTGAACAAGGTGGACCACCCCAGCGTCGAGGCCCACGCGGCCGAGTTCTGGGAGCTGGGCATCGACGCCCTCGAGCTGGTCTCCGCCGAGCACGGCCTCGGGATGAGCGACCTCGTCGGTGCGATCTGCGAGGCGCTGCCTGCGCCGGGCGGCGAGCGGGGCGTCGTGGACCCGCAGCTCTGGGAAGACCAGAAGCGTCGCAAGGGGAGCCGGCGGGACTCCGGCGGACGCCTGCAGTTCCTGGGTGACAACATGCCGGAGGAGGCGCTCACGCAGAGCGGCCCCGAGCCCGAGGAATGGGACCCGAAGAGCCCTGGCGGCATGGCAGAGGCCGAGGATCTCGCGCAGGGCGTCGTGCTCGACGAGGACGGCGTCGAGGTGCACTACGTCGGATCCGCGGGTGGGCAGGCCAGCGACTGGGACGGGGAGGGGCCCCCGCCCGATCTCGCCGAGTTCGTGCCGCGGGAAGCCCCGGACTTCGTGCCGCGCATCGCGCTGCTCGGCCGAC
>JAJDAI010000718.1 GCA_029261955.1 Deltaproteobacteria bacterium
GCTCCTCGCGCAGCCGCTCGCCGTCGCCGCCGATCTCGAAGCGCGCCAGGTCCGCGCCGACCGGCGCGTCGAAGAGGTCTTCTTCAAGCACGCCCATGGCCAGGGCCTGCTTCCTCAAGGCCGCGCTCGCCACGCTCACGGTGTCCGCGATCCGGGGCAGGGCCTTCTCGAAGCGGTCGATGCGGCGCCAGTGCGCGTCCTGGCCGACGGCGTCGGCGTAGATGGCCGCCTCCCAGTCGTCCCAGTCGTAGTGCAGGGGGATGCGGTGCCACAGGGCGGCGGCGGAGGCTGGCAGGGCGGCGTGGCCGAGGGCCTTCTGCACGTGGATCAGGTCCGCCCAGGCCGCCAGCTCGGTCATCTGCCGCGCCTTGCGCAGGCCCATGCCCATGTGGCGCACGAGAGGGATGACTTCGAAGGGAAGCTCCTGGCGGTGTCGCAGGTCCCCGGGCAGCAGATCGGGCCGCGCGATGTGGTAGGCCAGCTTGATCTCGTGGCCCAGCTCCGTGAGGCAGCGAGCCAGGGCCGTGATCCGGATGGTCCACGGCTCCAGCGGATCGTAGATGTCGTGGGGGTGGACCATCAGGACGCGCATGGGGCCCCACTTTGACCGCTGGTTCGCTGCACGGCCATCAATCCGCGTCGCGATCCAGGGCGTGCTGCACCCAGAGCCGGGCGAAGCGCAGGGCGGGCTGCGCGCGGCCGGGCAGGGCACCGACGAGCGAAGGGCGCGCCGAGGGCTCGGGGGTCCGCGCTTCCAGCTCGGCGACGCGGGCGCGCAGCTCGACCTCGGTGCGCATGGCCGCCTCCTTGTCCCGGGCGCGGCGCTGCTCGGCGGCCTCGATGCTCGAGCGGGCGCGCTCGCCGCTCAGCTCCTGGTCGCGCCGGTAGGACGCGTGGACCTCGTCCAGGTGGGCCTTGTGCGCGGCTTCGTTGGCTTCGAGCGCGAGGCGGTGGGTCTCGGAGGCCGCTTCGACGCCCAGGCGCTGGCCCTCCCGCGCGGCCTGGAGCTCGGCGCCGATGGCCTGGACCCGGGTATCGGCTTCGGCGACCAGGCGCTCGCGCTCCTGCCGGCCCGACTGCGCCTGCTCGGCGAGCTGCTGGTCGAAGTGGGCCTCCGTCTCCTTTCGGCGGGCCTCCCAGCGGGCTTCGAGCTCGGCGAGCTGCGCGCGGTGTTCGCTCGCCTGCTCGGAGACGCTGGCGGCGTGCGCCGACGAGAGCTTCGCGACCTCCGCACGGTGCTCCTGACCCCGACCGACCACCTCGTCCGCGTGCTTCGAGACCAGCGCGGCGTGCTCCGCTTCGTGCGCCGCCTCGCGGGAGGCGAGCGTCTCGGCGAGGTGCGCCTCGCGCACGGCGATGATCGATTCCACCAGGGTCGAGGCGCCCTTCGGCGCGCGGTGCGGCCGGTCGAGGAAGTCGGCCAGCGCGTCGTTGCCGCCGATGCGGTGCTGCTTCGCCAGCTCCGTCGCCGCCAGCGAGGCCGCCGTGATCCGCGAGGGCTCCGCCGCCAGTCGACACAACAGCTCCGCCAGCGCGTCGTCGTCCCCCGCCGGCACCGCCCAGCCCGCCCCGCTCGCCGTCAGCGGTCCAGCCCAGGCCGAACCCTCGACCGTCACCACCGGCAGCCCCGCGTGCAGGAACTCCACCGTGCGCGTCGTGGCCGCGAGCATGCGCTCGGCGTTGGGAGTCCACAGGTCCAGGGCGACGTTCGCTCCCTGCCGCAGGAAGGCGGCGTAGGTCTCGCTGCCCTCGCCGAGGTGCAGGGTCACCCCATCCCGACCCGCCAGCGAGGCGTCGACCTCGGCCCAGGTGCCCAGATCCTCCGGCACCTCCAGCCCGTGCCGCGGCGGCTCGTAGGTGAAGACGTCGAGCGTTCCGGAGTCCACATCCGCCGCCACCCGCAGCGCGTCCAGCGAGTCGATCCAGGGCCAGCGCGCGCCGCCGTAGACCATCTTCAGGGACGCGGCCGGCTCCCGCACCGCGGGCTCGCCGGGCAGTGCGAGCGGGAAGAGCACAAGAGGGAGCTCCCGGGGGTCGAAGCCTGCGAGCGTCGCCCAGGATGAGAAGTGGTGCACCTGCGCCATCGCGGGCGTCAGCAGCAGGTCGGCGCGGTGCAGCGCCTCGAGCTTCGTGCGTCCGTCGTGCACGAGGTCCAGCTCGCCGCGCCGGTAGACGTTCTCGAGCAGCAGGGAGCCGTGCAGGTCGACGACGAGCGGCTTGTCGAGGTCACCCAGGTGCCGCACCAGGGCCCACTGCTCGACGATCACGACCGAAACGCGCGCCGCCCGAAGCGTCGCCTCCAGAGCGTCCAGCTCGACCGACTGGATCCCCTCCGCGCCGTCGGGCAGCGCCGCCGCCTCCACGAACAGGGCAGGTGAGTGTCCCGCCGCCCGAACCGCCTCCACCAGCTGCAGCGTACGCAGCCCACCGCCCGTCACCGGGTGGCCGGGCAGGGGAGGGCAGCAGGACGAGACGATCGCGACGCGGCGCTTCATGGCTCGGCAGTGTAGACGGCGGTCGAGCGGACCGACGCCGGCTCCTTGTCGATGGACCAGGAGCACGGGAAGCCCGCCACGCCCGCCCCCGCGGAGCGCGGCGCGTCCACGTGCAGGATGCAGGCGCTGGGCCGGTGGTCGTAGGCCTCGCCGGTGGTGTAGCTGCGGTACTCGTCGGGCCAGATGCCGACGCTGACGTAGTAGTCGCCGGCCAGCAGGCCGAAGTCCGGGTAGTGCAGCCGCGCGACCCCGCGTCCCTCCAGGACCCCGACCTCGACCCCGGCGCGCACGGTGTTGTGGCCGTGCACGAAGAGCCCGTCGTTGCGGAAGAACTGCACGCGGAAGATCGCGTCGTCGACGGGCTCCGAGGCCTCGTACTCGATGAGGATCTCGAGGGGGGCGCCGCAGGTGGTGCCCGCGCGATCGGGGTTGGGCTGGCCGTTGATGGTGATGTTGGTGATGCGCACCTGGTTGGTGGGTGCGGTGGGCCGCAGGCCGGCGACGAGCGGGGCGCCGGGCTGGATGGCGCCGCCCTCGGCGTCCACGCGCTGCATGTAGGTGGCGACGACCTCCTCGGCCGATCCCTCGGCCCGCATCTCGCCGCGCTCCAGCAGCATCAGCCGGTCGCAGATGGTCGCCAGGTCGCCGAGCGCGTGGGTCGAGACCAGCAGCGTGCAGCCCTCGGACCGCAGCTGGCGGGCCATGCCCGCGGAGCGCCGCTGGAAGGCCAGGTCGCCGGCGGAGAGCACCTCGTCCACCACCAGCAGGTCGGGCTCCAGGTGGGCCGCGGTGGAGAAGCCGAGCCGGATCATCATGCCCGCTGAGTAGGTCCGCAGCGGCTGGTCGATGTAGGCGTCCAGGCCCGAGAACTCGACCACCGCGTCCATCTTCGACTCGATCCGCTTGCGGTCGAAGCCGTGCAGCGTCGCGAGCATGCGCACGTTCGCGCGGCCGCTCAGGTCGGGGTGGAAGCCCGCCGTCGGGTTGAGGATCGCGACGACGCGCCCGGCCGTGTCCACCGTGCCGATCGTCGGCTTCAGCACGCCGGCGACGATCTGCAGCAGGGTCGACTTGCCCGAGCCGTTGGCGCCGATGATGCCCAGGGCGCCGCCCGAGGGCAGCGTGAAGTCCACGTTGCGCAGGGCCCAGTGCTCCGCGTTCGAGCGCCGCAGCGTCGCCTTCTCCGGCCTCAGCCGGAAGCGCTTCCACAGGCCCCGGACGGCGAGCGCGGTCATCCCAGCCGCTCCGCCAGCTCGGGCCCGATGCGCTTGACGAGGACCAGCCCGATCCCGAGCGTCACGAGCCCCACCGCGGTGCTCCAGACCAGCCCGCCCGGCAGCGGCCAGCGCCCCGTCACGAGCAGGTCGCGGTAGGCGGTGACGACGGGCGTCAGGGGGTTCAGGTCCATCACCACGCGCAGGGCTTCGGGCACCACGTGCGGCGGGTAGATGACGGGTGTCGTGAAGAACAGCGGGAGCATCGCGGCGCCGACGGTGGGCGCCACGTCGCGGTGCAGCGCGGTCAGGCAGGCGGCCACCAGCGCCCCCCCGATCGTCAGGAGCAGGGCGATGGGCAGGACCAGCAGGAGGCCGAACCAGTGCACGCCCGTGTTCACGCCGGCGCCCATCAGGATGACGCCGAGGATGACGAGGCCGACCCCGTGCCGCAGCAGCGAGGAGCTGACGTTGGCGAGGGGGAAGAGCGCGGCGGGCACCGGGATCTGGCTGAGCAGGTGCCGCTGGTCCACGAAGGAGTTGGCCGCGCGCGAGACGCCCTCCTGGAAGAGCAACCAGGGCAGCAGCGCCGCCACCAGGTTCACGCCGTAGCCGCCCACGGCCTCCCAGCCGCCGAAGCGAAAGCGCGGGCTCAGCTCGAAGACGGCGAGGTAGACCACGATCACCAGGCCGGGCAGCACGACGTTCCAGAGCAGGCCGACCCAGCTCCCGAAGTACTGCGCCACGAGGTCCCACCAAGCCAGGTGGCGCAGCAGGCGCATCGTGCGTCGGGCGCGGCTAGGCACCGATGGCCTCCAGCACGCGGAGCGGGCGGCGGTGCGCAGCCAGGGTCGGGAAGCGGAAGGCGCAGGTCTGGCAGGGCTTCGGGAATTCACCCTCGCCGGCCGAAGCGCGGCGGAACCGGGTCAGGGGATCGGCCCCCCACAAGGCCTCGACCCCGTCCTCCAGGCGCCCCGCGTCCAGGCCGAAGTCCGCGGGGTTGAAGAGCCCCGAGCAGCAGCCCCGCACGGTGCCGTCGTGGCGCACGAACAGGTTCTCGAAGGGCTGGAAGCAGGGCGTCTCGTGGCCCTCGTCCAGGGAAGGCAGCTGCAGGAAGACGCCGAGCCTGGCGGCCAGCGCCGCCGCCTCGTCGAAGGCCTCGCGCGCCCCGGCGGGGTCGTTGAGCAGGCAGCGGTCCGCGGTCGAGGGGTCGTAGGACTTGAGGTGGAAGGCGTGGATGCCGGCCACCCCTTCCTCGGCCGCCAGCTGCACGAGCGCGGGCAGCTCCGCGACGTTGGCCCACTGCGCCACGAAGTTGAGCTGGATGAGCGGCCGCCAGCCTTCGCCCCGCGCCGCGACAGCCGCCCGGATCCACTTGAGCCAGGCCTTCAGCGGCACGCCGCGCAAGGACCTCAGCGTCTCATCCCGGGCCCCGTCCATGGACAGGATCAGCCGGTCGAGCCCGGCCTCCGCCAG
>JAJDAI010000719.1 GCA_029261955.1 Deltaproteobacteria bacterium
CGCGGCCCTCCTTCGGCCTCGCCCCGCTTCGAGAGGAAGCAGGCCGTCGTCTCGGCGCTCCACGAGGCTGCAGGCCTCGACGCGCCGTGCGAGCCCGCAGAGCTGCCGAACCTGGACGCGGCGGACCTCACCCGCGACGTCTTCCTGGCCCAGACCCGCGACTACCGGCGGCCCCTGCTCATCCGTGGCTTCGCGAAGGACCTGCCCGCAGCGCACCGCTGGAACCGCGAGTACCTCGCCGAGCGCCTGAGCGGGCTTCGCTGCACGGTCCTGTGCTGGGACGAGGAGACCGACGGCAGGGAGTGGGACATCGGCGCGAAGTTCGAGGAGATCGCGTTCCCCGAGTACCTCGAACGGATGGCGACCGAGCGCATCTACCTGAACTCCAGCCCGGAGCTGGTCACGGCCTGCCCCGAGCTGTGCGACGACCTGGACCTGCCGCGCATCCAGAACACCTTCTCCAACCCGCGGTCCAGCTGGGACGAGTTCTACTTCCTCAACTTCTTCATCGGCGCCCCGCACGTGCACTCCGAGCTGCACGCAGCGCCGGCGGGCAACTTCTTCCTCAACCTGGTCGGGCGGAAGCGGTGGAGGCTCATCGACCCCCAGCTGTCCGCGTACGTGCACCCGGTCATGAAGCCGCCCTTCCAGTACGTCCGATCGGCGTTCGGCGGCTTTCGCGCGCTGGAACGGGCCGGTCAAGAAGACGACAACCCGCTGCTGCGTGTGCCGCGCTACGAGGTCACGCTCGAGCCCGGGGACCTGCTCTACAACCCGCCGTGGTGGTGGCACGAGGTCACCAACCTCGACGACTTCACGGTGGGCTGCGCGGTCCGACACGTCCCGCCGCCGTTCCACCGGTCGCCGTCCTGGGCGAACCAGCGCCTCTTCACGGCGGCGTCGATGTATCCCGCCGTCCGCGCCCTGTCCTTCGCCCACCTCCTGCGGCAGAAGCTGACGGGCGATGCGACGCCGATGCGCGACTACCTCCACCCCCTCAGCTCCCCGGCGATTCAGCGGTACCTGACGCGCTCGAAGTAGCTCACCAGGGACAGGAGGGCGCTACGGGAGCTCCTCGCCACACCACGCGGCGGCCTCTTCTTCCCAGTCGCGCACGCCGTTGATGAGCAGCGATCGGACCGTGTCGGAGCCCGTGTCCGCCACCCCGGCCTCCATGTGTCGCCACAGGGCCTCGATGTGGGTGAGCCGGCCGTCCTCGGGGGTGTAGAGCAGCTGGATCCGCCGGTCCTGGTCGAACACCTCCGCCTCGGTGTCGAAGGTGGCCGGCGCGACCAGGGCGGAGCGGAAGATCACGAAGGGGCCGAAGGGGGTCTCTTCGGACCCGAGATCACCGACTCGGCGCGCCTCCCCCACGGTGTCGGCGGAGTAGCGGCCGGCGAAGGGGATCGTGACGGCGTAGGTCACGTCCCAGCTCAGCCGCGACGCGGTCCGGTCGAAGTAGGCGGCTCGATCGCTGGTGTCCTCGCGGGCGTAGCTGTCGAAGTGGTCGAACAGGAGGTCCTGGCGGGTGAAGGCCACGATCACCTCGATCTCGGCCAGCGAGCAGCCGTCCATCGGGTCCGCCATGTAGAGGCCGGCCTCCTTCTCCGCCGGGATGTCGTCCACCAGGTTCCCGGCGACGGCCCGCTCGGTCTCGTCGAGCAGGCTGACCGCGCCGGCCTCGCCACCGTCGACCACCGCGTCGTCGAGCAGCGCGTGCAGGTTCCGCACGGCCTCGGCGAGCTGAGCATCCTCCCCGTCGTCGTATTGGGCCCAGACGTAGTGCAGCAGCCCGTCGAGGTCCTCCGGTGCGGGCTCCGGAGCGGCGCAGCCCACCGTCAGCGCGCAGAGCAGCATCGGCAGCGCGTACCAGCTCCGCAGCGCGGGCAGGCGGTCCATCCCCGCCTCGGGGTGGAGGTGGTGGACGACGTGGCAGCCGATGTTTCCAGGCGCCGTGACCACCCGGCCGAGCAGGCCCAGGCCGTGGTCGTGGGTCGTGGCGAGCACGGAGTCGATGCTCTTGTCCGGGGCGAGGGTCCTGGTGTGCTCAGCGCTCAGCCGCCAGGTGGCCAGCGAGCCGGCCAGGACGAGGGGGAGGACGTAGATGAGCAGGACGTCGACGGGGCGCACCAACGCGAGGGCCCCAACTGCCGCAATGAAGAGCAGCTGGGCGGGCTCGGCGCCGATGCAGACGGCGACCTCCTTCGAGCTCTGCAGGGGTCCTGTCGAGCGATCGAGGAGGAACCACCGTGCGTAGGGAGCGCGCAACGTGGGGGCGAGGCCGGCGGCGCAGCCGAGGACCGGTCGGACGAGCAAGTAGGGCGCCATGCCGAGGCCGAGGACCACGCGCGCGCCGCGGCTCAAGGGGCGGCGGCCGGCGGTGTCGGTGGGGAAGTAGGGGTCCTTCTCCGTGTTCGTGTACCGGTGGTGGCGCAGGTGGTGGTAGCGCAGCGCCGGCAGGGTCGTGAGAACCGGGAGGCTGGTCAGCGCCTCCAGCACCCGGTGCTTCTGGCGGGGCTGGTGGACGAGCTCGTGGGCGAGCACGCCGAGGGAGTGCAGGCGCCCGGCCAGGAGGACGAGCCAGAGGGGCAGGGTCCAGCGGGGGCTCAACGAGAGGGCGGCGCCCAAGGCTGCGATCGCCGCCCAGTCCAGGAGCGCGAGCCTGAGGATCCGGCCGGGGCGCGTCGGTGTCAGGAGCTCCCGCGGTGGGCGTCGATCCGGCGGCGTCATGTCTTCGGTATAGCCGAGG
>JAJDAI010000720.1 GCA_029261955.1 Deltaproteobacteria bacterium
CCTCGGCCGGGACGACCTCGACCGCATCGGCTACCTGCCCGAGGAGCGCGGGCTCTACACGAAGCGCCGCGTCATCCAGATCCTGAGCTACCTGGGCCGCCTCAAGGGCATGAGCAAGCACGCCGCCCAGGCCGCCGGGGAGGCCTGGCTGGAGCGCATGGGCGTGCCCGAGTACCGCGACAAGCGGCTGTCGGAGCTGAGCAAGGGCAACCAGCAGAAGGTTCAGCTGATGGGCACGCTCATCAACTCGCCGAAGCTGCTGGTCTGGGACGAGCCCTTCTCCGGTCTGGATCCGGTCAACGTCTCGCAGGTGCGCGAGCTCATCGCCGCGCTCCGGGCCGAGGGGACCACGATGATCCTGTCCACCCACCTGATGAACCAGGCCGAGGCGCTCTGCGACCGGGTGGGCCTCATCGACCACGGCCGGATGATCCTCTGCGGCAGCGTCGACTCGGTGCGTCAGGGGCTGGGTCCGCTGGGCACCTCGGTGGAGACCGACGCGGTCCTGGACGCCTCCTGGCCCGAGATCGCCCGCGTGGACGACGTCGTCACCCTCACCGACGGGACCTGCCGCTACGGCGTGACGTTGGGGGAGGGGCAGTCGCCCGACGCGCTGCTGCGCCGCATCCTCGACGCTGGCCACCGCGTCGCCGCCTTCCACCCCGTGCGCCCCACGCTCGAGCAGGTCTTCCTCCGTGCCGTCGCCTGACCGACGCGTCAGCCTGTCGCGGGCGATGGTCGTGGCGCAGCGCGAGTTCCTCGCCACCGTCACGCGCAAGGGCTACCTGCTCTCGCTGATCCTGTTGCCGCTCCTGCTCGGCTTCATCTCCGTGCTGCCGGCTGTCGCCATCGCCCTGAGCGGGGGCTCGGAGGAGCTGCTCGGCCTGAAGAGCCCTGACGAGGTCATGGTCATCGGCGTGCTCGACGAGGCCGACGTGGTCCTCGACTCCTGGCTGGACTGGCACAACCGCGACCAGGACGCCGCCTGGACCGAGAAGCGGATGAAGCCGCTGGAGCAGCAGCCCGCGTCGGCGATCCCCGCGCACGCGAACCTGCCCGACTTCGTGGGCGACGCCCTGAACGGCAACAACCGCGACCGCGGCGGCTTCGACTGGGACATGCGCATCCAGCTGCGGCGCTACGCCGACGCCGGTGCGGCCCGCGCCGCGGTGCGCTCCGAGGAGGCCTCCGCCGTCTGGCGCATCCCGACGGACTACCTGGCCACGGGCAGCGCGACGGTGCTCATGCCGCGCCTCGGTCCGCTCAACCCCGGCATCTTCCCGGGGCACCTCACCGTGGCCCGCCTGATCCGCCGCAGCCTCATCGACGGCGCGGTCTCCGACCAGGTCGCCACCCGCGTCATCCGCATCCTCGACCCCACCGAGGAGGAGATCCCCCTCGAAGGCGAAGCAGCGCTGCAGGAGCTGAACCCCGCCGAGTCCCTGGAGCGGGCGCTCCAGACGCTGCTGCCCATCCTCTTCGCCAGCTTCTTCTCGATGATGATCTTCATCGCCTCGGGCTACCTGCTCGACGGCATCGGTGAGGAGAAGGAGAACCGGGTCCTCGAGGTGCTGCTCGCCAGCCTGCTGCCCGAGGAGCTGCTGCTGGGCAAGATCGTGGGCCTGGGCGCGGCCGGCCTGCTCCAGAGCGCCTTCTTCGCCGGGCTGGGGCTGGGCCCGATGCTCTACGCGGGCCTCGTCACCATCTCCGCCGCACGGCTGGGCTTGATGGGGCTGTTCACGCTGCTCGGCTACGCGATGTTCGCCTCGCTGATGGGCGCGAGCGGCGCCGTCGCGGGCAACCGGCACGAGGGACGGCAGATCAGCGCGGTCTGGAGCCTGTCGGCCATGAGCCCGATGTTCCTGCTGCCGGTCTTCCTGGCGGGCCCCGGCAAGGCCATCCCCGTCGGCCTGAGCTTCTTCCCGCTGACCGCGCCCATCGCCATGACCTTGCGTCTGAGCCTGGGGGAGGTGCCTGCCTGGCAGCTGCTGCTGGCGGTCGTCTTGATGGTGGGCACCGCGCTGTTCGCGTGGCGGATCGGATCGCGGCTCTTCCGGGTCGGGATCCTGATGACCGGTGCGAGGCCGCCTCTCAAGGTGATCTGGCGCTGGATCCGCGAGGGCTGAGACGGCCTATGGCCGCTGCGAGCGCTGCTCCAGCTGGACCATGTAGACCGAAGCGAGCCGCGGGTCCGCCGCGATGCCGTCCATCAGGTCCATGAAGCCCTCCCGGTCCATGCCGTAGCCCTGGAGCGCGCAGTCGGCGGCGTCGGGATTCTGGAGGACCGCCGCGGCGAGGGTCGCTGCGCGCTCGGGCTCCTGCACGTCGACGAGGGGCTCGACCTGGTCGCAGCCCTGCTGCCCCCCGACCCGATCCATGAGCATCAAGCCGGCGGGCGCGCTGTGAAGGGCCACGCCGCCGACGACGATCAGGGCCGGAATCCAGCCGTATTTCGCCGCGCTGATCATCGCCCGTTCGACGCGATGACCTGGAGGCTGCTGCCGGGCTTGTGAGCGGCGGCGACGACGTCGGCGATGCTCGGGCCCTCGTCTTCCTGCTGCCAGGCCGGGCCGTCGTCGGTCACCTGGACCCACGCGCTCTCGGGCGGTGCTGAGCTGGGGATGGCGGCGCCGGGGCCGGACAAGATGAGCAGTCCGAGGGTGATCGCCGCGAAAGTCAGGATTCGAAGGGATCTACTCATCTCGTCCTCCAGAGCTTCTCTGGCCTCAAGTGAAGCAGATCCCATGCCAGCCGAGGCCGAACGGCCAGGTCGACGGACTGGCTTCCATTTCGCCCGCATGGCGGCCAGGAGGACGGCCGCGATCCGGGTGTCCGCGGACGTCCGGACGGCGTCCGACCTGTCCGCGGACGCCAGAACCAGCGAAGCCCCGGAGTGAGGTCCGGGGCTCCCGTCGGCGCTTCTGGACGCGTCGGCTAGTTGGCCTTGCCGCTCTGTTCGAGCTGCGCCGTGTAGACCCGGGCCAGGCGCGGGTCGGCGGCGATCTCGTCCATCAGGTCGATGAATCCCTGGCGGTCCATGCCGTAGCCCTGGAGCACGCAGTCGGTCTGCTCGGGGTCTTCGAGCACGGCCGCGGCCAGCAGCGCGGCGCGCTCGGGCTGCGACTGGACGACGGGCTGCTCGTGCTGGGGGCAGAGGCGCGCCTGGGCGCGCTGATCAGCGAGCGCGAGCCCGGCCGGAGCCATGTGCAGCCCGATGCCGCCGAGCACGATCGCGACGGGGATCCAGCCGTATTTGGCCTTGCCGCTCACCGTCGGGTGCTCGTGGTGGCGGTCTTCTGGATGCTGCGCGCGGGCTTGTGGGCCGCAGCGAGCACGTCGCTGTTCGCGGGGCCCTTCGCGTCCTGGTGGTGCGCGGGGCGTTCGACTGTGCCCTGCACCCACTCACCCTGGTAGCGGTCGGGGGGCGCGAAGGCCGAGCCAGCACCCAGCATCACGGCCAGC
>JAJDAI010000073.1 GCA_029261955.1 Deltaproteobacteria bacterium
CATCGAACGTCGCCGAGGCCATCGCCGCGGTGCGCCCGCTCGGCGTCGACGTCTCCAGCGGCATCGAAGCATCGCCAGGACAAAAGGATTCCGCCAAGATGCGCGCCTTCGTCGCCGCCGTCCGCCAGGAGGACCCATGAGCACCGTGTCGCCCTTTGATCCATCCGGCCGCTTTGGCCCCTTCGGGGGAGCCTTCGTGCCGGAGACCCTCGTCGCCCCGCTGGAGGAGCTCTGCACCGCCTGGGACGTGGCCTGGGCCGACCCGTCCGTCCGGGCCGAGCTCGATGGGCTGCTCGCCAGCTGGGCCGGCCGGCCGACCCCGGTGAGCTTCGCGGACCGCCTCACGGAGCACCTCGGCGGCGCGCAGGTCTGGCTCAAGCGCGAGGACCTCAACCACACTGGCGCCCACAAGCTCAACAACGCCCTCGGCCAGGCCCTGCTCGCGAAGCGCATGGGCAAGACGCGCATCATCGCGGAGACCGGCGCGGGGCAGCACGGCGTCGCGACGGCGACCGCCTGCGCGAAGCTCGGCCTGAACTGCATCGTCTACATGGGCGAGGTGGACGTGGCCCGGCAGGCGCTCAACGTCTACCGCATGAACCTGCTGGGGGCTGAGGTCCGCACCGTGGACAGCGGCTCGCGCACCCTGAAGGACGCCATCAACGAGGCGCTGCGCGACTGGGTCGCGAACGTCGACGACACCTTCTACCTGCTCGGCTCCGCCCTGGGCCCGCACCCCTACCCCACGGTCGTGCGGGAGCTTCAGCGGGTCATCGGCGACGAGGCCCGCGTGCAGATCCAGGAGCAGGCGGGCCGCTTGCCGAGCACCTGCGTGGCCTGCGTCGGCGGCGGAAGCAACGCCATCGGCCTGTTCCACGCCTTCCGGGACGACGACGTGCGGCTGGTCGGGGTCGAAGCGGGCGGGCACGGCGTCGACACGGAGAAGCACGCGGCGCGTTTTGCCGGGGGAGCCACGGGCGTGCTGCACGGCACGCGGACCTGGCTGCTGCAGGACGCCTGGGGCCAGGTGCGGGAGACCCACAGCGTCTCCGCCGGCCTGGACTACCCGTCCGTCGGCCCCGAGCACGCGATGATGCAGCTCGAGGGGCGCGCCGAGTACACGAGCGCGACGGACGACGAGGCCCTCGCCGCCTTCCACGTCCTGGGCGAGCTGGAGGGGATCCTCCCGGCCCTGGAGTCGGCACACGCGGTGGCCTGGGTGCTCGCGAACGCGGGGTCGATGTCGCCGGACGAGCTGATCCTCGTGAACATCTCGGGGCGCGGGGACAAGGACGTCCAGCAGATCGCTGAGATCGAGGGAGTGAGTCTATGAGCCGCATCGCCGACCGCTTCGCCTCGCTCTCCGCCCTCGGGCGCAGCGCGTTCGTGCCCTACCTCACGGCCGGGGATCCGGACCTCGCCACGACCGAGGCCCTCGCGCACATGCTCGCCGAGGAGGGCGCGGACGTGCTCGAGCTCGGCGTGCCCTTCACCGACCCCATCGCCGACGGGCCCACCAACCAGCGCGCCGCCCAGCGGGCCCTCGACCGCGGGGTCACGCCCGGCGACGTGCTCGACCTCGTCGGCCGCCTGCGCGCCGACGGCTTCGAGCTGCCCATCGTGCTGTTCACCTACAGCAACCCGCTGCTGCGCATCCTCAGCGAGGGCGGCTACAAGCGGCTCGCGGGCGTCGACGGCATCCTCGTCACCGACCTTCCGCCCGAGGAGGCGGCCGAGCACTGCCTCGAGGCCCGCCGCGTCGAGATCGACACCATCTTCCTCGGCGCCCCGACCACCCCCGCCGCGCGCATGAACACCATCGCCGGCGCGTGCACGGGCTTCCTGTATTACGTCTCCAGCAAGGGCGTGACCGGCGCCCGCTCCGAGCTGCCCGAGGATCTGGAGGCCCAGGTCGAGGCGCTGCGGCGCACCACCTCGCTGCCCATCTGCGTCGGCTTCGGCATCAGCACGAAGGAGTCGGCGGACCGCGTCTGCCAGGTGGCGGACGGCTTCGTGATCGGCTCCGCCCTGGTGCGCACCATCGAGCAGGCGGTCTCCGATGGGGCGGATCCCGTCGAGGCGGCCCGCGCCTTCGTCCGGGCGGTCGATCCCCGCTAGGCGCGGAGGCTACCCTGCCGGCATGAAGCGGATCGCCGCCCTCTTCGTCGCCCTGCTGCTGCTGCCCTCGGCCGCCGGCTCGCGCGGCGAGCTCCCCTTCTCCGAGGTCTTCGTCCGGGCTCAGCCCGCGCAGACCATGGAGCTGGGCATGCTGCGCGCCGACCTGTCGACGCTGCGTGGCCTCCGCACCCGCTCGCAGCTCTTCGTCTTCGTCGCCCCGTCGGAGGCCGCCTGGCAGCGCGACGTGGCGCCGGCCTTGAACGACGCCCTCGCCTCCTCCCCCGCTGCCTTCCGCAGCTTCATCTCGCTCTTGCCGCTGCCCATCGAGCGCGCCGGCCCCGACATCGGCGGCGCGGTGCTCTCCCTGGACATGCCTGAGAAGCGCGGCAGCGGCGTCGTGGCGGTGCACCTGCCCCCCCTGCTCAGCGAGGCGCGAGCCGGGGATGCGCTGCTGAACAGCTCGGCCGCGAACCAGGGGCACTTCGCGTCCGGGGTGGACGTGCCGCAGGCCAGCGACTTCGTGGAGACCTGGATGCAGGCGCTCTACCTGCCGAGCTGGCCGAGCGCCCTCGGCACCGGCACGCCGACCGTGCCGCTGCGCCCGCTGCCCGAGGACGGCAAGGGCTCCTTCGTGCTCTTCGAGGGCGACGCGGCCTCCGGCGACGGCGGCTCGGAGCTGCGCGAGCAGCTCTGGGAGTACGCGACCGCCGACTCGGTCCCCGTCGCGCCCATGGACACCTTTCCCCGCCGCCTCGACAGCCTGCAGCAGATGCTGCGGAGCGTGCGGGTGACCGAGGAGGCGCTGGTCGCGACCGAAGGCGCCTACTCCACGCTGTCCCAGGGCCCCGCCCACTGGGCCTTCGAGTCCCGGGCCCTGCGCCACCCGGACCGCACGCTGAGCCTCGTGGCCCCGGTGCGCGCGCAGATGAGCGACGGCCAGGAGCACACGATGGTGCTCGGCCTGGTCGCCTACTACACGCCGCTGCTCCTGACCTCCGAGGAGGCCCCGCTCTACCTCGACCTGCCCGCCCGCGCCTTCGCCGAGGCCGTGCACGGCGGGCAGCTGCCCTTCTTCCGGGACGGGGAGGAGCTGCTCTTCTACCGCGGCCACCTGGACCGCTGGGCGCAGCAGGAAGCCCGCGAGCCGGGCAAGACCTGGACCCTGGAGGAGGCGCGCGCGCAGACCGCCACCTGGGGCAAGCGCTTCAAGCTGCGCGGCCTCGCCCGGGCGGGCCAGGGGCCGATCCCGCAGCGCA
>JAJDAI010000721.1 GCA_029261955.1 Deltaproteobacteria bacterium
CGGCGGGACCCCGAGGAGCTCCAGGCTCCCGAGCGCGAGACCGACATCGGGGAGCCGGCTGGGGTTGAAGACGGCGGCTGAGCAGATCTGCACGGGCGCGCAGTTGCCCGATTCATCGGGCAGCGGACGACCCTCTACGAAAGTTTGGGATCCCCCGTTGACAGGCCCTCGGGGAGGGCCGTATCTTCGGGTCACTGGCCGCTTGCGGTCTGACCTGAAGCGGCCTCGTGCCGCCCGGGGAATCTGGTCCGGGTCTCCGTCGGCTGTTGAGTGCGACCCCCCCCCACACTCGACAGCTGGAGGCCCGGGCCGCCTCCCCCCCCTCAAGCTCAATCAGGCGATTCCCTGCACCGGAACCCGGTGTGGGGCGTGCTACGTTTCGCGGCCATGAAGCGCCTCTCCCTCCTTCTCTCGATCGCTCTACTGGCCGGCTGCGTGCAGGTCTCGACCACCGGTGTGGACGGCTTCAACGCCGCGTCCCAGGTCTGGGAGGTTCGCATCGACGGCAACAGCCGCTCGCATGCCTTCATCGTCACCTCGGTGGCGGACTACTGCGGGACGCAGCAGGCGGCCGAGCAGGAGCGCATCGCGGCCCAGGATCGCCACCAGCAGCGCCTCGATGAGGGCGAGGGCCTCTGCGCCTCCACCGATCTGCTGTACGACGATCTGGCTTCGGCCTACTCGGACCTCGACAAGGACGGCGCGAAGTTCCTGCGGGTGATGATCGACCGCGAGGACGCCACCAACTCCGACACCGCGACCGCCCCCGAGGCCGGCAGCTTCACGCAGGTGGGCCAGGCCGGGGACGGCCGCTTCGCCGGCCAGCTGGAGTACCGCAGCGGCTCCTTCATGGAGGGGCGCGCCGAGGCCTACGAGTGCGAGACGGAGGAGGACCCCGCGCAGGACGCGCTGGACCAGTTCTTCGCCGAAGACGAGCCGAACCTCCAGGAGCTCTGGACGCTGAGCGCGGGCGAGCTGGTGCTGGAGGAGGGCGGGGACGACGCCTGGGACGTCGACGTGAGCGCGGACCTCATCGACAACAGCAACAGCACCGTCGGCGACGTGCAGGTCAGCTTCACGGCCGACAAGTGCGAGGTCGAGGTCGCGGGCGAGTAGCCCGGTTCGAGCACGGGAGCGCGCGGCGAACCTCTCGCCGCCCTACAGCTCGCCGGCCGCCTTCGCGGCGTAGTGCACCGCCTCGCTCGGATCGGCGTCGCCGGTCCCGTTGACCCGCAGCGTCGCCTGGCGCAGGCGCTCCGCGAGCCAGTCGAGATCCTGGGGCCGGTAGTAGGGGTGCAGGGGGAGCAGGATCAGCCGCTCGGCCAGCGCCCGCGATCGCTCGCCCCGGGCGGCGTCGGGGGCCAGCCAGCCAGCGAGCCCCGTGACCGCCTCGACCCCGGTGTCGCGCAGCTCGCGGAGGATGCCCTCGCGGCCGGACGCCAGCACGGGAAAGGCCAGCCCCGCCGCCTGGAAGCCCTGCTTTGCGGGGACGGAATCGAGCGCGGCGATGTGGGAGCAGTGCATCTGGAGGCTGCGCGCGTGCCGGGCCCGCTGGCTTCCCCGATGGGCTGCGGACTCCGCCCGCGCCGCAGCGGCCGCGATGGCCCAGGCCGGAGGCAGGCTCGGAGCGTGGCCGCGCGGGCTGCGCTCGCCCGGCAGGGGCAGCAACCGCCGCAGGTGCGGCTCGTCGCGGATCGCGCGGGCGAGCACCTCGATCGCCCAGCCCGGCGCGCGGGGACCCGTCCGGGGGTCCGAGGAGCCCTCGTCGCCCAGGAGCACCGCCCCGGGGCAGGGGGAGGGGCCGCCCTCGCCGTCTGCGGGCACCAGGCAGAGGTCGGCGTAGTTCTGCGGGCCGCGCTCGAGCGCGCGGGCGCCCATGGAGTTGCGGGCGTCCAGGGCGAGCACGGCGCCGCGGCGCGCGCAGAGCTGCTCGGCTTCCGGCAGGGCCTGCAGGTCGCCGGCGATCGGCGTCAGCACGACCGCGTTCGCGCCCTGGTCCAGGGCCGCGGCGATCTCCGAGGGGCCGGGATCGGTGCGCCCCACGGCCGGCTCCATCCAGAGCAGGCGCGTGTCCGGCCGAAGCCGGCCCGCCTCGAAGCCCGGGTGTCCGTAGGCGGGCAGGGCGAGCACGAGCGGGCCCTCGACCCGGTCCGCGAGGGCTGCCAGCAGGGCGTCCTCGGGCTCGGCAACCCAGCGAGCGGGGCTTCGCTCGAGCAGCTCGGACAGCCGCGACGCCAGCGCTTCGGAGCTGCGGGCCCAGGGGCCACCGGCGCTCAGCACGGCGCGCAGCACGGCGCGATCGAGGGACGGGGCGAAGGCTGCGATGGAGCGGGGAGGGAGCACGGCCCACGAAGATAGCGCACGGTTCGACGCGCTTGCCGACCCCACGTCTCGCCTCTATACAGGGGCCATGGCGATCCTCCCCATCATTGAGGTCCCCGACCCGATCCTGAAGAAGGTCGCGGAGCCCGTCGCGACGGTCGATGACCGCGTGCGCACCTTGCTCGACGACATGGCCGAGACCATGTACGCCGCGCCCGGCATCGGCCTCGCCGCGCCGCAGGTCGGGGTGTCCGAGCGCATCCTGGTGGCCGCTGTGCCCGTGCGCGACGGCCTCTCCGACGAGCAGGATGGCGACGAGGAGCTGGGCAGCGAGTCCTTCCTGACGGAGCTGATCAACCCGGTGATCGTCGAGCGGGAGGGGATCATCCTCTTCGACGAGGGCTGCCTCTCGGTGCCCGAGTTGACCATCGAGGTCGAGCGCTCCGAGCGCATCGTCATCGAGGCCCTGGACCGCAACGGCGAGTCCATCCGCATCGAAGCGCGCGGGTTCTACTCCGTGGTGTTCCAGCACGAGATGGACCACCTGGACGGCGTGACCCTGGTCGACCGCATCAGCAAGCTGAAGCGGGCCCTCTACCTGAAGAAGCGGAAGAAACGACGTGGCGCTGGATCCGGCAACAACCCTCCCTCACTCTCCCCTTGACCGACCGCTGAGGGCTGCCTTCTTCGGCACCCCAGCGTTGGCGCTCGGCACCTTGGAGGCGATGCTCGCCGCGCCCGAGGTGTGCGAGGTCGTGGCCGTGGTCTGCCAGCCCGACAAGCCCTCGGGCCGGGGCCGCACGCTGCGCCCGCCGCCGGTCGCGGCCCGGGCGACGGAGCTGGGCATCCCCCTGTTCCAGCCCCGCCGCGTGCGCACGGGCGCCTTCCCCGAGGCCATCGAGGCGCTGGATCTCGACGTCGCCGTGGTCATCGCCTACGGCCGCATCCTGGTGACGAGGCTGCTGGAGGCGCCGCGCTTCGGCTGCATCAACGTGCACGCGTCCCTGCTGCCCAAGTGGCGCGGGGCGGGCCCGATCCAGTGGAGCCTCATCGCGGGCGACGAGGTGACGGGCGTCACGACGATGTGGATGGAGGAGGGGCTGGACACCGGGCCCGCGCTGCTCACCCGCGAGCAGCCGATCGATCCGGAGGACACGGCGTCGACCTTGGGGCAGAAGCTGGGCTCGATGGGCGCGGACCTCCTGGTGGAGACGCTGCGGGAGCTGCAGGCGGGGCGGCTGCGGGCCACGCCGCAGGACGACTCCTCCGCCACGCTGGCGCCGCTGCTGAGCAAGGACGACGGGCGGCTGCGCTTCGAGTCCGCTTCGTCGGATCGGAATCGGGCCCGCGGCACCACGCCCTGGCCCGGGCCCTTTTGTGGCTGGCGCGACG
>JAJDAI010000722.1 GCA_029261955.1 Deltaproteobacteria bacterium
GGCCATGCCCAGCAAGTTGGCGCGCATGTTCGGAGACGACGCCCAGGGCGAGGCCCGGTTCTGGCGGGAGACGCTGGACGCGATGCACGACGTCCTGCTCGTCGTCAGCCCCGAGCGCGAGATCCTCTACATGAATGGACCCGCCCGCAGCCTCTGCGGCGTGGAGCTCGAGGCGGTGCGCGGCCGCCCCTGCCTCGAGGTGATCGAGTGCCCGAACTGCGCGTGCAGCTGCCGTCTGTTCAAGGAGGGGGAGGTGCGGGACCTGACGGTCGCCGTGTACGACCACACCGGCAAGAAGCGCTCGATGCTCAAGAACGCCAAGGTCCTGCGCGACTCCGAGGGCCGGGTCCTCGGCGGCATCGAGGTCATGAAGGACGTCACGGCCGAGGTCGCGGAGCGCCGCGAGAAGGAGGCCCGCATCGAGGCCGTCTTCCGCGAGAAGAAGCGGATGGAGGCGCTGCTGCGCAACCTGCCGGTCGGGGTGTTCACGCTGTCCGAGGACGACCTCAGCGTCCTGAGCTGCTCCGAGCGGGTCGCCGAGATCACCGGCTTCTCCCGCAACGCCCTGCTCGGCTCCAGCTTCCGGACGATCTTCGGCCTGGACGAGGACGACGCCTTCCCCGCCAGCGTGGAGGGCCTGACCGAACGCCCGCTGCCGCTGCTGATCCGCACCGGGAGCGGACGGGCGCGCCGGGTGGAGTTCCGCATCGAGCGGTGCCGCCACAGCCCCGGTGAGCTGCTGGGCGTGCTGCGGGACCTCGATGCGAACGGTGTCGTGGCCCGCCCGCAGGACGGCTTCACGGACTTCCACGGCATGGTCACCGCGTCCAACCAGATGATGGGGGTCTTCCGCTTGCTCGAGAAGGCCGCTGAGACTGACGCGAGCGTGCTGTTGCAGGGCGAGACCGGCACGGGCAAGGAGCTGCTCGCCAGGGCGTTGCATCGCCTGAGCAGCCGGCGCAACGCTCCGTTCAAGGCGCTGAACTGCGCCACCCTGCGGGGCGAGCTGCTCCTGAGCTCCCTGTTCGGGCACGAGAAGGGCGCGTTCACGGGGGCGTCGTCGCGCAAGGAGGGCAAGCTCGAGGCCGCCCGCGGCGGCACGCTGTTCCTCGACGAGATCCACGAGATGCCGGTCGAGCACCAGTCGGTGCTGCTGCGCGTCCTGGAGGAGGGCAGCTTCGAGCGGGTGGGCGGCAACGCGTCGATCCAGCTCAAGGCGCGGGTGGTGTGCGCGACCAACACCGACCTGGAGCAAGCGGTGGACGAGGGCCGCTTCCGCCGCGACCTGTACTACCGGGTGAACGTCTTCCCCATCGTCGTGCCGCCGCTGCGGGAGCGCATCGACGACATCGCCCTGCTGGTCCGCTACTTCGCCAACCGCAAGGCGCGCGAGCTGGGCGAGCAGCCCCGGGGCATCGACGCCGAGGTGTTGCAGGTGCTGCGGTGCCACCTCTGGCCCGGCAACATCCGTGAGCTCAGGAACGTCGTGGAGTACCTGCACTTCGTCTCCGAGGACACGATCTCCCTCGGCCACCTCCCCGATTCGCTGCGGACGCCCGGGATCGCGGCCCCGCGGCCGGCCGAGCAGCCCCCGCTGCCTTCCAGCGACGATGCCTCGGAGCGCGGCCGGATCGTGATCGCCCTGAAGGCGACCCGCTTCAACAAGACCCAGGCCGCGGCCGCGCTGGGCGTCAACCGCACGACGCTCTGGCGCCAGATGCGAAGGCTCGACATCGACCCCTGAACGGTGTTGCGCAACACCGTGTTGCGCCCGAGCGGCAACGCAACGATCTGTTGCCCGTTGCGCGGCCCCCCCGTGGGCGCTCCGGAGCGCGCCAGAAGGCGGTGATCCCTTCCACCGGGGGGCGCGGCGGGGCGATCGTCGCCGGGTCCTCTCTTGGCACGCAGCTTGAAGAGCCCCGGGGCACGCAAGCCCACTCACCCCGGAGCGACCATGCTGATTCCCGCGCGCAGCCTCACCACGTGCCTGATGGCCGTGACGCTGTCGCTGCCGTTCGTCGCATGCCCGAGCGTCGAGGTCCTGCCCGATCCCGAACCGGCGCCCACGCCCGAGGCCACGCCCGATCCCATCGAGGAAGACGGGCTGACCTGCGAGGAGTGCCACATCGACCTCGACATGCTCATCGAGACCGTGGAAGAGCCCGAGGAGCCCGACCCGGAGAACGAGTCCACCGGAGAGGGGTGAGGCGGCGACGTCTCCCCGCTGGAAGCGTGGGAAAAGGTGTGGGTAGATCCTCTTCAACTCGTCGACACCGTGCACTTCGACATCGGGTGCACCGGCTGCCACGGCGGCACGGACCTCGCGAAGGACAAGGTCGCGGCGCACGTCGATCTCGTCCGGGATCCGACCGAGGAGCCCGAGGCCGCTTGCGGTACGGCGGGCTGCCACGCGCGGGTCGCTGAACAGGCCGTCGAGTCGATCCACTTCCTGCTGACCGGCGAGCGCACGGTCATCGAGGAGCGGCTGGACGGGTCCCTGGCCGACCACCCCGAGGTGGAGGCCGGCTGGCGGACCAGCTGCGACAAGTGCCACGCGACCTGCGGGCAGTGCCACGTGAGCCGGCCGAACTCCGTCGCGGGTGGCTTCATCGACGGGCACCGCTTCGTGAAGACGCCCGACATGCTCAACCAGTGCACGGCCTGCCACGGCAGCCGGGTCGGCGAGGAGTACCGCGGCCGGCACAACGACGAGATCCCCGGCTACCGCGGGGACGTGCACTACCTGGCCGCCGAGCGCTGCGAGTTCTGCCACTCAGCTGACGAGATGCACGCCGGTCAGGGCGAGCACCGCCTCGCCGTCGAGGAGGCGCCGCGCTGCGAGGACTGCCACGAGGACGTCGCGGTCGCCAACGGCTACCACGCCGCTCACTGGACCCAGCTGAGCTGCCAGGTCTGCCACTCGCAGGACTACAAGAACTGCCAGGGCTGCCACCCCGACTCCGGCGGGCTGGATGAGCCGTCGTGGCTGTCCTTCAAGATCGGCCGCAACCCCGAGCCCGAATACCGGCCCTACGACTACGTCACCCTTCGCCACATCCCCATCGCGCCCGACACCTACGCCGGCTGGGGCCTGGACGAGGACCTGCCCGCCTTCGATGTCGCGCCCACCTGGAAGTACACCGCGCCCCACAACATCCGCCGGTGGACCGACCGCACGATCAACGGACCGCTGGAGTCCTGCGCCAAGGCCTGCCACGAGAGCCCCGCCACGCGTGATGGCGTCTTCCTGCGGCAGATCGACCTGAACACCCTGCCCGACCTCGCTGGCGCCAATCAGGCGTTCGTGGTGCCGGACAGTTCCCCCATGGAGTGGCTGTCGCCCTAGCGCGTCGGCCCGATCGAACAGGAGTTCGTGATGCTCGAGTCCCTCCGCTTCCTCCACCTCATGCTGCTGATCGCCGCCTTCGGCCTGCTCGGTTGCCCCGGAACCTCCGACGATGACGATTCGGCGGCCACCGACGACGACGACGCGGCCACCGACGACGACGACGCCACCACCGACGACGACGACGCGACCGCGGACGACGACGACGCGACCGCGGACGACGACGACGCTGCCGATGAATTCGAGATGCTGACCGCCACCCTCGCGGCCGAGGACCTCGACCTCCCCGCCGTGCTGACCGAGTGGATCATCGGCCCGGACGCCCTGTTCGACGCCGGGGTCGAGAACTACTTCATCATGGACATCCGCACCGCGGATCTCTACTTCCCCGACACCCCGGACTTCGAAGACGGGCACGTGCCGGGCGCGCACAGCGTGCCTCTCGCCGACGTCGTGACCTACGAAGCCGAGCACAACGCCGCGAACCTGCCGGTCGTGGTGGTCTGCTACACCGGCCAGACGGCTGGCCACGCGGTCGTCGCCCTGCGCCTCAGCGGCGTGCAGGCCAAGGTCCTCAAGTGGGGCATGTCGGGCTGGCACAGCGACTTCGACATCTGGAGTGGCATGACCGGCAACGCCGCGCTCGACCACGTCGGCTCCTGGACCACCGACGCGCCCCCCGCCGCCCTCGACCTGGCCGAGCGGCCCCTGCTCGACACGGGCGCCGCGGACGGCGCGGGCGTGCTCGCCGCCCGGATCGACGGGGCCGTGCTCGACGGCTTCAACAAGATCGCCGCCGGTGACGTGCTGGCCGCCCCGGCTGACTACCAGGTCGTCAACTTCTGGGCCCTCGAGGACTGGGACCACTACGGACACATCGACGGCGCGTACCAGATCGCCCCCGGCGAGCTGAGCTTGGACACGCTCTCGCTGCTCGACCCGTCGGAGACCATCGTCATCTACTGCTGGACCGGTCAGACCGGCTCCATGGTCGCGGCCTGGCTCAACGTGCTCGGCTACGACGCCCGGGACCTGACCTTCGGCGCCAACTCCATGGTCTACGCCGACCTCGAGAGCCACAAGTGGTCTGCCTCCCTGGACTACGCCTTCGACACGGGCCCCTAGAGCCCCTCGGGGACCGGGGTCCCTCCCCGTGATCGGGAGGGGCCTCAGGGCGTCGGCCGTCGAGCATCTCGTGGCCGGCGCCCACCCTCCGGACCTTCAGCCCTCAAACCGCCTGCGGGGAGCCCACCATGCGTCACCACACCGAGTTCCGAACCGCGGCGTTGGCCGCGCTCCTGGCGGGCGCCCTGCTGCCCGCGTGCAACGGTCCCCAGGGCCCCGCGGGGCTGGATGGCGCGGACGGCGCGGCGGGTCTCGTTGGCGAGAGCGGCGTCGACGGTGTCACCGGCGAGGACGGCAGCGACGGCAACGACGGCAGCGACGGCG
>JAJDAI010000723.1 GCA_029261955.1 Deltaproteobacteria bacterium
GAGGCCCGCGACCGCGCCGCCGGGGCCCAGCAGCGAGCGGCCGAGGCCGGCCAGCGAGACGGCGCCCAGCAGGCACCAGCCCGTCGCGAGCAGACGGCAGGCCCAGACGTCGGGCTCGGCGAACAGGCCCAGCGGCACGTAGAGCAGGCTCATCACCAGGGTGCCCGCGCCGCTGTTGCCCCCGACCCCGGTGTACCAGTACTGCCCGAGCTCGCCGACGGGGAAGCCGCCGCGCACCTGGGCCGCGAGCCGCAGGTTGAGCAGCTCCTCGCCCTCGGTGAGGTCGAAGGCCAGGTAGCGGGTCGCCAGCAGCCGCACGATCAACAGGAACGCCAGGGCCGCCCCGCACGCGGCGAGCTCGTTGCGGGTCAACGGCTTCGGATCGGCCGACATCGACGGATCATAGAGGGCTCGCGGCTCCAGGGCGTTGCGGCCGGGCGCGCGAGGGCCTTCTCAGCCGGAGGGGCGCCGCGGGGGCAGGAGCCGGGTTCGTCCGCGATTTCAGGCGGTTGGTCCACCCGGCCAGCCGCCCTCGATCGACCGGCCTGCATCTCGATCCTTGCCAGGGGGCGCTGACCCTGGAACGGTGGGGCTGAACCTGGATCGGGCGGCCCCCGGTCCAACGGGATGAACCTGTCGGAGAAGCTGATGTTCTCGAAGTACCTGTTGTTGATCGCCGCCCTGTCCCTGCTGCCCCTCTCCGTCGCGTCGGCGGAGACCGAGGAAGCGAAGCCAGCGGAGGCGAAGGCCGCGGCGGAGCCGGCGGACAAGGTCGTCGCGTCGCCCAACAAGACGAAGACCGACGGCACGAACCTGGGCCGGGTCCTCGGTGACTGGCAGGCCCCCGGGGCCGTGACCATCAACATCGCCGACGACTTCATCCGCTTCACGACCCGCGACGGGTCCGAAGATTCGCCGATGAACGTCGAGAGCCAGGAAGGCAACAAGATCGTCGCCCAGCTGACCGACGACGACGGCAAGAAGACCGAGCGCGTGGTCGTCGACATCCTGGGCAAGGGCTCGATCACGATGACCTGGGAGACGGGCAAGAAGAAGGGCAAGACCCTCGAGCTCACCCGCGGCGGCGCAGCCCGCGCGAAGAAGTAGCGCGGCGGGCTCAGCGCCCGCCGATCGTCACCACGTCGTTCCGAATGCGGCAGGCGCGCGCCGCGTCTTCGAGCCGATCGCTGCCCACGAAGCGCTGGCCGGCGACGACCAGGGTGGGCAGGCGGAACAGGCCAGCCGCCAGCGCCGCTTCGTTGGCGTCGCGCAGCGCGTCGCGCCCTGCCTCTGCCTGCGCCGCCTGCACCAGGGCGGCTCCATCGAAGCCCGCCTCGTCGGCGAGCCCGGCGAGCACGTCGGGGTCGGCCAGGTCCTGGCCTCCGACCCAGCGCGCGTGCAGCAGGTGGTGGATGAGCACGCGGCCCATGTCGTCGTCCCAGCCTGCGAGCAGCACGGCGCGCAGGGCCAGCTGCGTGCGGCAGCTCGGGGCGTCCAGGTCGATCGGCAGGCCGGCCTCCTCCGCCTGGCGCAGCAGGTCGGCCCGAACCCAGGCTTCGGGGCGCGCGTCGCGGTCCCCGAGCGCGGCCTGGAGCGACGCGCTGGACGCGGGCCGCCATCGGATCCCCCGCCCGCAGAGCCGCTCCACCTCGACCGAGATCAGCAGCGACTCGGGGTCCGCGAAGTCGAAGTGCACATCCACCGGCAGCGTGTCCCCGTCGTGCTCGGGCAGGCTGGGCGGGGAGCCGCCGAGGTCCCGTTCCATCACGTCGATGCGGTCGGAGCCGTAGTACAGCGCGTCCCCCGCGGTGACGGTGGGCACGGCGAAGACGCCGCGGGCCCGGGCCTGCTCGGCGCAGCGGATCAGGGGGGCCTCGTCCGCGTCGGCCAGCTCGGCCGGGGCGCCGACCGCCTCGAGCTGTGCGCTCAGCGTGGCGGGGTTCAGGCGCTCACCGTTCCGCCAGCGGGCCTGGAGCAGCGCCTTGGTCAGCGGCCAGCGCAGGGCCTCCGGTGCTGCGGCCAGGGCGCGCATGGCGCGGTTCTCGTGCTCGCCGGGCCGGTCGGGCGGCTTGATCCGGGTGCGGAGCAGCGACGCGCGGCGCAGCAGGTCTTCGCGCTCGGTGCGGCGGCGCACGGGCGACTGGACCGGGGCCCGCTCGCGCAGGTCGGTGCTGCGCACGGGGCAGACCTCGATGGGGCGGTCGAGGCGCTGGGCTGCGCGCTCCAGGGCGAGGGCGGCGAGCCAGGACCAGGGGCAGGCGAGATCGACGTGCAGGAGGAGGGGGGCCATGGGCCGGGCAGGGTGCCGCAGGATCGGGAGGTCCGCCACCGCGGGCTTGGGCCGCGTCCGCGCGCGGACGCTACAGCGCCCCCCAGCCTCCGCCGTAGCGCTGCTCCCGCAGCTCCGCGAGCCAGGCCTCCAAGCGCTCCCGCTGGTCCCCGGGCCACACGTCGGGTGGACGGGGCGCCGGGTCGGCCCAGACGATGTCGAACTGCCGGTCCTTGTTGACCTTGCCGATGCGGAGGTTGCGCCAGGCGTGGGCGTGCTCGGCGTCGATGTACTCGGTGCCCGCGGGGCTGTCGATGCTGAGGCCCTTCGTCTGCTCGAGCACCTTCTCCCGCTCGAAGCTGCCCGCCGCCTCGACCGCCGTGGCCCAGAGGTGCACCGCCGTGTAGCCGTTGACCATCGGCTCGCTGACCGGCTGGTTCCCGTGGGCCTGGTGCCAGGCGCGCAGGAAGCGCTCGTTGGCGGGGATGGCCAGCGAGGCGAAGTAGCTCCACGCGCCGTAGTGCTCTTGTCGGGCCGACTCGTGCATGCCCGAGAGCATCGCCTCGTCCACGGCGAAAGACAGCACGGGCACCGCCGCCAGCGTCGGCTCGGCCCGCAAGGCGCGGAAGAAGACGTCGTTGGCGTCGCCGTTGATGGTGTTGATGATCACGTCGGGCGGGGAGTCGAGCTGGACGAGGGCCGCGACGGCGTCCTCGAGCTTCGCCGCGACGTCCTCCGCGCTCGTGGAGCGGCTCTGGAGCGGCACGTAGGCCTCGGAGACCACCTCGCCCCGCCAGGTCTCCAGCAGCATCCCGATCAGCTTGTTGGCGGCGGCCGGGTAGACGTAGTCCGAGCCCACGAGGGCCATGCGTCCGCCGAAGCTCATGCGGGCCCACTTGACCGCGGGGCCGACCCGCTGCGCCGCCGAGGCGCCCAGGTAGACGATGTGGGGCGACTGCTCGAGGCCCTCGTAGAAGACCGGGTAGTAGAGCAGCGCGTCCCGCTCCCGCAGCACAGGCTCCACCGTGCGTCGCGAGGAGGAGGTCCAGCAGCCGAAGAGGGCGACCGCGTCCTCCTCGTCCAGCAGGCGCATCGCCTCGGACTCGAAGCGGCCGTCGTCCGAGGCCCCGTCGCCCCGCACGGCCACGATCCGGTGGCCGAGCACGCCGCCCGCGCGGTTCAGCTCCTGGATGGCGAACTCGGTGGCGAGGGCCACGGGCCCTTCGCTGGAGGCCAGCTCCCCCTGGAAGGAGTGCAGCACACCGACCGTGACGACCGGCTTCTCCCGGTTCAGAACGAGCGCGGTGACCAGGATGAGGGCGGCCAGCAGGCCCGCCGCGAGGAGTCGACGCGCGCTCACCAGAAGATCGCCGCGGTGACGGCCGCCATGGAGCCCAGGTACATCGGCCAGAAGGCCAGCTTCGGCAGCAGGTTGTCGCGGTTCTGAAGCCACGGCACGTGCCCCATCGCGAAGACGATGGCGTTGACGCAGACGCCGACCAGCGCGAGGTACATCACGAAGTAGAAGTACTCCAAGTAGAAGGGCTTGGTGGTCGCCAGGTCCTCCCGCAGCGCGCTGTGGTCGAAGATCACGACGAAGAACAGCGCCGCTGCGCCCAGCACGACCTCCATCGCGCTGAAGCCGAAGGAGCCCTCGTAGCGCTCGTCGCGCGTGCCCAGGAGCAGCATGCAGAACAGCATCGACGCGGCGACGGCCAGGGGGATGACCTTGCCCACGAAGGGCCCCAGGAAGGCGCGGCTGATCCGCACGGAGTAGATGAGCTCCGGGAAGCCACCCTGGCCCTCGTAGTCCTCGATCCCGAAGTCGGTGTCGTAGGCGCGGTTTCGGTAGGAGAAGCCCGCGCCGTCGCGATCCCAGCCCGGCAGGACCAGCTCGGACTCCACGCCCGGCTCGGCCTCCGGTGCGGTGCGGTCGTAGGCGAGCAGGTCGGGCACGAGCACGACGTTGCGATCGAATTCCTTCGGCAGGATGCGGATCCAGATGTCCTGCCGGTCGAAGGGGTAGTCCAGGTAGTCGAAGTCCTGCCGGAGCAGGGCGCGGAAGCGCCAGCCGCGCAGCATCGCGCCCTCCCGCTCGCGCTGGTAGGCCAGCTCGATGACCAGCTCCTCGCCCGGGTCGGCCTCGGGCAGGATGAAGTCGGGCTCCGGCTCGGCCTCGGGGTCGACGAAGGCCATGTCGATGTGCTGCCAGATCATCCCGGTGACGGTCACGTTGTTCGCGTTCTCGAACTCCAGGGACTGGACGAAGATGCCGGTGCGCACGAAGCGCGGCGGCTCCATGTCCCGGGCCTTCGACCCGCTGGCCCAGTTCACCTCGAAGGCCCGGAGGTCGGACCCGGCGACGATGGGTTCGCCGGCGAGGTTGGGCGGGTCCGGGCAGCTCGCGGCGGCGTACCAGAAGGCGGCGATGGTCAGCAGCGCGGTCACCGACAGGGACCCGGCGGCGCCCCAGGCCAGGCGGATCCCATCGGGCGCGACGATCGCGGAGATCAGGAGCCCGATCAGGAAGAGTGAGACGATGCCCTGACCCAGGAGCGCGAGCAGCCGGGAGCGTGCTTCCTGGGGCGTGCCGAGCACCTCGTCCGGCACGTGGACCACCAGCGCATGGCTGGAGTCCGCGACCTGGCGCCACACCAGGTGCTCGCCCTTGCCGGTCGCGGGATCCACGCGGTGGTGGATGCCGTCGAGGCCCTGGCTGATGTCGACGGCGGCCTCGCCCAAGACTGGGTCGCCGGCGGTCCAGGCGAGCTGGTGCAGGGTCCCTCGGGCCCGGACCAGCTCCATGCGGGGGTGCACGACCAGCTCACCGCTGGACGTGACGAGCAGGGCTTCGGACTGCGCGCCGAGCGAGAGGCCGCGCACCGTGCCCTCGAGGGCCTGGAGCGACACGGCGAGCGTGACCACCTGGGCCGGCTCGGTCGACTGGAGGTCGCACTCGACGCCCGGGCAGACCGGCGCGGTGAAGACGAGGATGGGATCGGGGCTGCCCGGGGGCACGTGGGGCGGGCGCCAGCCGGGCCCGTCGAATCGGGCGAGGTAGTACCAGGCCGTCTCGGGCTGGAAGGTCCGGAGATCGAGCTGCTCCTCGGTGATCGCGCGGCCGTGGGCTGGGCCTCCCCGAGGCCAGAGCCGCACCCGGGGGCGAGCGTCCGGATCGTCCGCCGGGGGAGTCCAGGCGACGCCGAGTCCGACGATCGCGGCGTCGTCTTCGAAGACGCGGGCCGCGCGCGCTTGCAGGGTCTCGCCGCCCTCCGCTTCGGAGGAGGCCAGCCGGCCGGCCCGCACGTCGTCTGCGACCGCGGCGAGGGTTTCCTCGAGCTCCTGGAGGCGGGCCGCGAGCTCGGCCGCGCCCGCCTTCACGTCCTGCAGCGCCTGGACCCGCGCCGCCGCGTGCCGGGTCTCCATCTCCTGGCGATCCGAACGCATCTGCCAGAGCGGCGCCAGCGCGGCCAGCACAGCGGCAAGGGCGATGATGCTGATTGCTGCCCGCCGACCGGGCTCCCTGCTCCCCATAGGCCGATCAGCCTACAGGCGGCTCCCCGTTCTTGCCGAGGCCGGCCCCCTACGAGGTCGGCGCTCTACGGAAGCACGAAGCCCTTGCGGAGGTACTGGGTGTTCAGATCCACGGGGAAGTGATCCCAGATCCACATGGCCGGGGAGCCCGGCGGGAACACGCCGGGCGCGTTGCCCCAGGGGGAGGTGCCGATGGGGCCGATCACGTTGACCAGGTCCCAGCCGCTGTCGTCGAAGAGGGGGCCGCACCAGCCGTTCCGGTCGTCCGGCGCCGCGGTGGGGTTGGGGTCGTAGCGCCAGGTCGCGTCGCTGACCCAGGTGGTGCCGTCGCTGATGCTGAAGTGCGCGATGGCGGCCGTGATGACCTGGCCCGTGTCCCAGCCCGTGATGCCCAGGGTGTGCTGCCCCGAGGGCAGCCAGTGCTGGAAGGTGAAGCCCGTGGACCAGTTGCCGCCCGAGCCGAGGACGACGTCCTCGTGGTCGATGCAGAACTCGAAGGCGTCGTCGACGGAGATCCAGATGTCGACCAGCCAGTCGTTCCGGCCGTCGCAGTCCGCGTCCCGGCCGTCGAGCTGGGCCGTGCTGCCGGGGTGCACGAGCGGGTCGTTGTCGTCGCAGTCGTCCACGACGGTCCAGCCGTCGCCGTCGTTGTCGGCGGCGGGGGTGGCGTCGTCGTCGTCCTGGGTGGTGGCGTCGTCGTCGTCGATCGCGTCGTCGTCGTCCTGGGTGGCGTCGTCGTCGTCGGCCGTGGTGTCGTCGTCGTCCTGGGTGGCGTCGTCGTCGTCGGCCGTCGCGTCGTCGTCGTCGAGGCTGATGTCGTCGTCGTCCGCCGGAACGGGGTCATCGTCGGTGTCGGGGCAGCCCGACACGCCGAGCCCCAGCCCGATCAGCGCCGTGGCGA
>JAJDAI010000724.1 GCA_029261955.1 Deltaproteobacteria bacterium
GGCGCTGGTCGCGGTGATCGGCACCAGCCTGCTGAAGATCGGCACCCTGGTGGCCGCGATCCACTTCATCTACGCCGCCTTCGGCTCCCCGCTCGGCCCCACCGAGGTCGTCTTCCTCCAGGCCATCGACGCGGTCGGCGCGCTGCTCAGCATCTGGATTCCGGGGAACCTCGGCGTGCAGGAGGCCATCCTCACCGGCGCCGCGGTCGGCGGCTTCGGCACGGGCGAGGCCCTGGCCGCCAGCGCGTCGGTGGCGGTCAAGGCGATCCTCATCGTGCACACCGTGTTCGGCGCCATGCTCGTGGCGGCGCTCGCGCCCTGGGACCGTTCTAGCGAGGAAGCCTGAAGGCCCGCACCATCCCGATCACGAACAGCGCGGTGCCTCCCAGGCACAGCCCGAGCAACAGCCCGAAGGTGTCTGGAAGCCGAGGCGGCACGGTCGTGTTGGCGCGCAGGCACAGCTCCAGCACGGCGACCATGAAGGCCATCGTCGCCAGCCCGAAGCGCTCCATCCACCGCTGAAGCCGCTCGATGGTGGCCTCCCGGCGCTCCGGCGCCAGCCAGTATTCGCGGTTGGGCAGGTTGACCAGCGAGGTGGGCACGCGCCGCAGCAGCGGCCCCAGGGTCCAGAAGGACAGGACCAGGACGACCCACATCACCCACGAGAAGATCACGAAGCCGTCCTGCGACATCCAGCCGTTGGCCAGGCCGTGGCCGGCGAAGTGCGTCGCGAGCGGATCCGGGAGCTGGGGCAGCCACCACGAGATGCGCATCGCGGCGAGCACGGTCCCGATGATCAAGGCGGCGATGGAGGGTCTCATGGGTGGATCCAAGCGCGATTGTACGCGCCCCTCACAGGAATCCGCCGGCGCTCGCGTCCCCGCCGGTTGGATGGATGGGCGTCTCGTGGAACACTCCGCCGCCATGCAGCCATTCGAATTCGTGAAGCTGGTCCACCTCATCGCCTCCGCCACCTGGATGGGCGGGCTGATCACCCTCGCCGCCCTCGTTGTGGCCCTGCGCCGCGAGGGCGTCGAGCGCTCCGTCCTCCAGGCTGCCGCGCGCATGTTCGGGCACGTCTCCTGGACCGCGATGGTCATCGCCGTCATCACCGGCGCCGGCCTGGTCGACTTGATGGGCTTCGGCTGGGGCCACCCCCCAGTGCACCGCAAGCTCGGCTTTGTGGTGCTGACCATCGCGATCGCCGCCCTGCACCAGGTGACGGCGCGGCGGTCGAGCGCCGCCCAGCGCGGGATCCTCCAGGTGCTGATCTTGATCGCCACCGTCGGGCTCTTCGGGGCCGCCGTCGCTTTGTAGCCATCGGTCGCTTGACACCCCGGATCCCGCACCTAGATCGCCGGCATCCAGGGAGGTCCGAACATGGCGCCGAAGAAGTCGACTCGTAAGTTCCAGGCTGAGGTCAGCAAGCTGCTCCACCTCGTGGTGAACAGCCTCTACAGCAACAAGGAGATCTTCCTCCGGGAGCTGGTCTCCAACTCCAGCGACGCGCTGGACAAGCTGCGGCTGAAGGCGCTGACCGACGACTCCCTGCAGAGCGAGGCCGAAGGCTCGATCCGCATCTGGGCCGAGAAGGACGAGTCGCTGCTGTTCATCGAGGACAACGGCATCGGCATGACCCGCGACGAGCTGGCCGAGAACCTCGGCACCCTCGCGCACTCTGGCACCACCAAGTTCCTGCAGGAGTACCAGGGCGACGCCAGCCTCATCGGGCAGTTCGGCGTGGGCTTCTACTCCGCCTTCCTGGTGGCGGACCTGGTCGAGGTGACCTCGCTCGCCCCCGGCGAGGAGCAGGCCTGGACCTGGTCGTCGGACGCCAAGGAGAGCTACACGCTGGCTCCGGCGAAGCGCGACACGCACGGCACGACCATCAAGCTGCACGTCCGCGAGGACCAGAGCGAGTTCCTGGACGACTGGCGGCTGCGCTCCCTCATCAAGCAGTACAGCGACTACGTCACGCACACCATCGAGCTGCAGAAGCCGAAGTGGGGCGCGGACGAAGAGGGCGACGTCGTCATCGAGTGGGAGCAGGTCAACGCCGGCTCCCCCATCTGGCAGCGCCCCGCCAGCGAGATCGAGGACGAGCAGTACAACGAGTTCTACAAGGGCCTGTCGCACGACTTCGAGGACCCGCGCTGCTGGGAGCACTTCACCGTCGAGGGGCGCCAGCTCTTCAAGGGCCTGGTCTACGTGCCCAAGCGGCCGCCGATGGACATGTTCCAGCGCGACCACCGCCGCGGCGTGCGCCTGTTCGTGAAGCGCGTCTTCATCCTGGACGACGCCGAGGACCTGGTGCCGGTCTGGCTGCGCTTCGTGCGCGGCGTCATCGACTCGGACGACCTGCCGCTGAACGTGTCCCGTGAGATGCTGCAGGACAGCACCGTCACGCGGACCATCCGCAAGCAGATCACGAAGAAGACGCTCGACCGCCTCAAGAAGCTCGCCGCGGACAACCGCGAGGAGTACGAGGCCTTCTGGGCCGACTTCGGCTCCGTGCTGAAGGAGGGCCTGCACCTCGACGCGGACAGCAAGAAGCGCATCGCGCCGCTGCTGCGCTACCACAGCACCCAGGGCGAAGGCTGGACCAGCCTGGACGAGTACATCGAGCGCATGGCCGAAGGCCAGACCGACATCTACTACGTCATCGGCGAGTCCGAGCAGGCGGCGTCTGGCTCGCCGCACCTCGAGGCGCTCAAGAAGAAGGGCTTCGAAGTCCTCTTCATGACCGACGCCATCGACGAGTGGGGCGTGGAGGCCCTGGGCGAGTACGACGGCAAGTCCCTCGTCAGCGCCATGAAGGCCGAGCTCGGGCTGGACGAGAGCGACGAGGAGAAGGAGGCGCGCGAGACCGCCACCGGCGAGCTCAAGGGCCTGCTGGAGCGCATCCAGGAGATCCTCGGCGACAAGGTCAGCGAGGTCCGGCTCTCCAGCCGCCTCACCGACTCGCCCGCCTGCCTGGTGGTGCCCGAGGGCGGCCAGCACGCCTACCTCGAGCGGCTGCTGCGCGCGCAGGACAAGGGCCAGGAGCGCGGCAAGCGCATCCTCGAGCTCAACCCCGTGCACGCGCTCGTGCGCAACCTGCAGAAGCTGCACGAGCTGAAGCCCGAGTCGACCAGCCTCGTCGAGTGGACCGAGCTGCTCTACGACCAGGTCCTGCTGACGGAGGGGAGCCCGGTGGACGACCCCAACCGCCTCGCCCGCCGCATGACCCACCTGCTGGAGCAGGCGAGCGACGCCGAGCTGGCCGCGAGCTGAGCGCACATTCGGTAGTCTTGGGATCCCGGGGCTCCGCCTGAGTCCCGGGGGAGTGCCCGTGAATCCCTTCGCCGCCCGCTTCCTCTACGCGCTCGACGCGCCGTTGCCGCGCGACGTCGTGCAGGCCTACGTGGAGGCCCTGGTCGTCGTCGCCCGGGCGAACGGCGTGGTGGACAGCGAGCTCCGGATCATCCAGGGGGTCGCCGACATCCTGGGCGCCGCGCCGCGCACCGTGAGCCGGGTGCTGGCCAACGGCGACGCGACGGTGTTCGACCGGGCGCTGCGCGTGCTCGCGCCGCACCCCCGCCTGCTCTGCATGCTCTACCGCGACGCCCTGCTCGTCATGCGCGCCGACGGCGTCGTCAGCCACGAGGAGAAGCAGCTGCTCGTGCGGCTGTCGTCCCAGCTCGGCCTCGGCAAGGCGCAGCGCATCGAGGCGACCCTGGCGGCGGATGTCGTCCAGGAGGTGGAGCGGACGATGCGCGACCTGGCTGACGAGATCCAGTGAGCGCGTTCTCGGAGGCCTGGGATCGCCGGGAGGCCCTGCACGAGGACCCCGAGACCGACTGCTACCGGCTCTTCGACGGGCGCTTCGAGGGGGCTCCCGGCTGGACGATCGATCGCTACGGCCCGGTCGCCTTCGTGCAGCGCTTCTCCGGTGCTGAGGAGGCCGACTTCGTGAGCGAGTTGGACTCACGCGGGCTCACGGTCGTCTTCCAGGACCGGAAGGGGGACGCCGTCGTCGTTTCTGGGGAGCTGGGGGAGTCGGAGGTCGAGCCGGTGAGGTCCGGTCGCTTCGCGGTGCGTGAGCGCGGGATCCGCTTCGGCGTGGACCTGCTCTGGGGCGCCAACACCGGGCTGTTCCTGGACGCGCGCCCCCTGCGGAGCTGGGTGAGGGCGCAGGCGGAGGGGCGCCGGATCCTCAACCTCTTCAGCTACACCTCGGCCTTCGGTGTGGCGGCGGAGCTCGGGGGCGCGCGCGGAGTGACCAACGTCGACGTCGTGCCCTCGGCGCTCGAGCGGGGGCGGATCAACTACGCGCTGAACGGCTTGGATGGGGGCCGCTCCCACCTCAAGAACGACGCCTTCGAGGTCCTGCGGCAGGCCCGCAAGCGCGGGCAGCGCTACGACGGGATCATCTGCGACCCGCCGCCGGTGCCGACCGTGGGGCGCAAGCGCGGCTGGGATCCCCGGCGGGACATGGGCAAGCTGCTGGCGCGGGCGCGCGAGGTGCTGAGCGACGACGGCTGGCTGCTGGCCGTGAGCGCGGCCCGGGCCGAGTTCTTCGAGGGGGTGCTGGACGGGGAGGGGGAGCCGCTGGATCGCGGCGAGGACTTCCCCGGGCCCCGCGAGGGCGGCATGCGCGCCTTCGTGCTCTAGCGGTTGCGGAACGCGAGCATGATCTCGCCCGTGAGCGCGGCGATGCGGGCGACCTGCTCGCCGCTGATGGGGTCCTGACCCGCGATCTCGCGCAGCTCTTCCATCTGCCCGATCACCTTGAGGACCTGCGGATCGCCGGAGCGTCCCGGGCCCGAGAGCTGCAGGAAGACGATGAAGTGGTTCACCAGGCTGCTCTGGTGGAAGAGCGCGCCGGCGTCCGGCGTGACCTCGCGGCCCTCCAGGGCCTTCGCCAGCAGGTGCGCGCCCTGCACCCAGCCGCCGGCCTGCACCAGGGTCGAGGTGTTGTTGTTCCGTCCTTCGATCAGCCCGTCCTGGATGGACTCGGCGAGCACGTCCAGCGCCGGCACGAGCTCGGAGTCGCTCAGGGCGCCGGACTGGAGGTCGGACACGAAGGAGTCGACCTGGGCGAGCACGGCCGGGGCGGCCTGGAGCGCGATGAGGCCCTCCTTCGCGTAGCCGATGCGCTTCTCGAGGCCCGCGCGGTCACCGTCTTGCGCGGTCACCAGCGCGTTGTTGATGCGGGTGCCCGTCTCCAGGGCCAGCAGCGGCTTGCTCATCCCGGTGAGGGTGACGGGTCCGGTGTGAAGGGCGGCGGCCAGCTTCGCGCCCGGCGCGTTGGCGGCCAGGACCGCCTCGAACTCGGTGGGGGCCGGCACGAACATGGCTGTGCGGCCGGTGTTCACCGAGGCCTCGAAGTCGATCTTGTCGGGCACGGGCTGGGACGGGTCCGTCACGTCGACGGCGGGGGCCTCCGCCGGAGCGTCGGTCGCGGGCTCCGAGGAGCAGGCGATCAGGAGGGCGGACAGGAAGAGGAGGCGGCGCATGGCGGGATCGTGCCGACGTAGGCCGTTCCTGGCAATGCGGCTTGTGAAGCGATGGGCCAGGGGCGCTATGTTGCGCGCCCATGGCCAGGGCCCTTCAAGCAGACCTCACGCTCATCGACGGACGGCTCGTCCCGGGCGTGGTCGTGCGCGTCGCCCGCGACGGGCGGATCGTCTCCGTCGACGAGGCGGGCAGCCGGACGCCGACCGAGGAGGGCGATCGCTCCCCGATCCAGCGGCTGCGCGGCAAGGCCCTGCTGCCCGGCTTCGTGAACGCGCACTCCCACGCCTTCCAGCGCTTGCTGCGCGGGCGCACCGAGTACCGGGCTCACGGGCGCGATGGCGACGACTTCTGGTCCTGGCGTGAGGCGATGTACCGCGCTTCGGAGCTGCTGAACCCCGACGACATGGAGGCGGTCTGCCGCTTCGCCTACCTGGAGATGAAGCTGGCCGGCTTCACCCACGTCGCCGAGTTCCACTACCTGCACCACGCCCCGAAGGGCGCGCGCTACGCCGACCCGGTCGAGATGAGCCGGCGGGTGCTGGCGGCCGCGGACTTCGCCGGGATCGGCATCACCCTGCTGCGCGTCGCCTACCAGCGCGGGGGCCCGGATCAGCCGCCCTCGCCCGAGCAGCTGCGCTTCGTGGACCCCGATCCAGAGGCCTACTTCGCGGACCTCGAGGCGACGGAGGCCGGCTGCGCTGACGACGGCGCCCGGCCCGTGAGCGTGGGCATCGCGGCTCACTCCGTGAGGGCGCTGGACGGCGACTACCTGAGGGCCCTGGCCAGCGGAGCGCGCGACCGGGTCGTGCACGCTCACGCCTGCGAGCAGCCGAAGGAGATCGAGCAGTGCCTGGCCGAGACCGGGCGCCGCCCCATCGAGCACCTGGCCGACTGCGGGCTGCTCAGCGAGCGCTTCTCGGCCGTGCATGCCACGCACCTGGGCGAGGGCGAGGCGCAGCTGCTCGGCGACGCGGGGGCGAGCGCAGTCATCTGCCCCACCACCGAGCGGAACCTGGGCGACGGCCTGCCTGACCTGCCCGAGCTGATGAAGGCCGGCGTGAGTCTGGCCATCGGCACCGACTCACACGCCCGCATCGACCCCTTCGCCGAGCTCCGGCAGCTGGAGGACGGGGAGCGCTTGAGGACGGGGCGGCGCAACGTGCTCGCCTCGGCCGCCGGGGAACACGTGGCGCCCACGCTGTTCGCCGCCGCCTCGTCGGGCGGCGCGCGGGCCGCGGGGCTCGAAGCGGGCGCCATCGCCCCCGGGCTGCGCGCGGACCTGATCGCCGTGGACCTCGAGGACCCGGCGCTCGGTGGGCTGGTCGGCACCAGGAACGCCGAGAACGCCATCCTCGCGGCGCTCGCGCTGGGCGGGCACACCGGCCTGGTCAGCGACGTCTGGGTCGGCGGTCGGCACGAGGTGCGCGGCGGCGAGTGCCTCCGCTACCGACAGGCCACGGAGGCCTACCGAGCGGTGGTCGACAAGGTCTTCGGCTAGCCGCTCCGTTCGGGTCAGCCGGTCTGGCGCTGCCTCCAGCTCTGGATGCCGCCCGGCAGCGTCTTCGCGTCGAAGCCTCGCTGCACCAGCGCGCGCACCGCGTCGTAGGACCGCTTGCCGCTCAGGCAGTACAGCCAGATCTCGCGATCCCGCGGCAGCTCCTCCAGGTGGTCCCGCAGGCCCGAGAGTGGGGCGTTGATGGCGCCGGGGACGTGGCCCTCGGCGAACTCGTCGGCCTCCCGCACGTCGACCAGCAGGGCGTCCGTGGACTCGATCTGGTCCCAGCGTGCGGCGGGCAGGTCCCCGCGCAGCTGGTTGGCGGCGATCATCCCGGCCACGTTCACGGGGTCCTTCGCGGCCCCGAACTGCGGCGCGTAGCAGAGCTCCGCCTCCTCCAGATCGAAGACCGTCGCCCCCATCTGGATCGCCATCGACAGCACGTCGATGCGCTTGTCGACCCCGGCCGGCCCCGTCGCCTGTGCGCCGAGCACCCGCCCGTCCTCGAGGCTGAACAGCAGCTTGAGGTGCATCGTGGACGCGCCGGGGTAGTAGCCGACGTGGTCCTTCGGGTGCAGCCAGGTCGCCTCGTAGGCGATGCCCGCGGCGTCGAGCTCCT
>JAJDAI010000725.1 GCA_029261955.1 Deltaproteobacteria bacterium
GGGCGCCTCGGCTCCGGGCTCGGTGTCGGGTGTGGGGGCCTCGGGCGTCGAGCCCCCCAGGCAGCCGCGCCGCAGCTCCGCCAGGGCGTCCAACAGCTCAGCGACGCGCTCGGGCGGCAGCGCCTCGTCCGACATCGGCCCCCTCAAGCTGTCCTCCAGCGCGTGGCATCCCTCCGCCGCCACCACCAGCCCGACGGTGCCGGCCGATCCCTTCAGCGTGTGCAGGTCCCGCCGCATTCGCGTGAGCACGGCGTCGCGGTCCGCGCCGGCGTGTTGACCCAGGCCGATGGCGGCCTGGTCCAGTCGGTCGAGCAGCTCCGCGGCTTCTTCGGCGAAGATCTCCGCCAGCTCGTCTGGGATGTCCAGCGGCGTCATCTCAGGCGTGCTTCCACTCCACCACGCGCTCGTCCCGGGTCTTGAAGCTCTGCACCAGCTGGCTCATCTCGTCGGCCAGCTCCCGCAGCGCGGTGGCGGTGCCGTCCAGCTGCTTGAGCGCCCCCATGTTGATCTGCGTCGCCTGGTTGATCTCGTGCATGGCGGCCGTCGTCTGCTCGACCCCGGCGGTCTGCTGCTTGGCCGAGACGCTGATCAGGCGCCCGGAGTCGGCCGCCTCGTCGATGGACCCCGCGAGTTCGCGGATCGTCGTGCCCGCCCGGCCCACCAGCTCGACCCCCTGCTCGACGCGCTTGCCGCCTTCTTCGGTCGCGATGACCGCGGCGTTGGTCGCCTTCTGGATCTGGCCCAGGATGCCTCGCACCTGCCCGGTCGCCTGCTTGCTCTGGTCCGCGAGGGAGCGGATCTCCGAGGCGACCACCGAGAAGCCGCGGCCGTGCTCGCCCGCGCGGGCAGCCTCGATCGCCGCGTTCAGCGCGAGCAGCTTGCTCTGCTCGGAGATCTCGCCCACCGACTGGATGATCTCGCCGATCTGCTGCGTCTGCTCGCTCAGGTTGAGGATGCGGTCGGCGATCGCCTCGACCTGCTGCTGGATCTCGTGCATGCCGCCGACCGACGCCTCGACGGCGTCCGTGCCCTCCCGCGAGACCCCGATCGAGGCCTCCGAGCTGGCGACGACCGCGTCGGCGGTGACCATCGCCTGGCGGGAGGTCTCGGCCAGCTCCGCCACGGTCGTGGTGACCTCCGCGATGCTCGCCGCCTGCTCCTGGGCCGCCGCGCTCTGCTCGCTGATGGTGACCGAGATGCCGCTGAGCGACTCGGTCAGCCGACGCGCGAAGGCGTCCAGGTTTCCCTGGAAGCCGTCCTTGAGGTCCTGCTCGCGCTTCTGCTGGGCCTCGATGTAGGCGTCGATCGCCAGGCTCATGTCCATGAAGATCAGCTTGAGCACGCTGCGGAAGTTCGCGAGCAGCTGCGCCCGGTCCTCGTAGCGCTCGGCCATCGGCTCCAGCAGCAGATCGGCGTAGCGGCTGTAGGCCCCGATGTACCACTCGGGATCGAGGCCGATGCGCTCGTGCGTTCGCCCCACCACCAGCCGGCGCCGCCAGTAGGCGTCGTCGTAGCGGCCCGAGAAGAGCTCCTTGAAGAAGGCGCCCTGCACCCGCTTCACGTTGTCCACGTGGCGCTCGCTCTGGAAGAGGGCGCGGGCCTGCTCGTGGTTCAGGAAGTGGGCGTACAGCGGATCGAGGACCCGGTCGACCCAGCCCTCGGCCTCGCTGGACATGCTGCGCATGCGCTCGGTGTCGTCCGGCCCGATGCCCATGAAGGCCTGCCGGGCCTCGAAGTCGTAGTTCTTGTGGTCGTCTTGGGTCACGCTTGGAACCTCTCAGGCCTTGAAGAAGCCGTCGTTGAGCAGGAGGCGGGGGATGTCGAGGTAGGCCACGCCGTCCTTGCCGAAGCCGATGAAGCAGTCTCGAACGGAATCGAGGGAGACCGGGGGTGCGCGGAGCTGGCTGATCGCGACGGACCGCACCCCCCGCACGTCGTCCGCGAGCAGCGCGATGCCGTCCCCGGCGTCGGCGCAGAGCAGCAGCCACGGCTCGGGGCCCACCGGCCGCGGCTCCTTGGCGAAGGAGCCGACGTCGTGCACGGCGACGATCCGGCCCTGGACGTTCGCCAGGCCCTTGACCGTCGGCGAGATGCCCGGCAGCAGGCTCAGCTGGCTCGGCCGATGGATGCCGCGCAGCTCGGTGATCGCCGTCCCGTAGAGGCCGCCGCCCCGCTCGAAGACGACCATGTCGGTCGTCTGCACGGCCTCGTCCTGGTCGAGCCGCTGCCGGTAGCGCAGCGCGCGGGCCTCGAGGACCTGGCGGGTGGTGTCGCTCACCGGTTCGCCAGGATGGAGGTGAGCTGCTGGGCCACGAGGCCGTCGGAGTGCTCCAGGACGGCCTCGGGGTCGAGCTCGGCCAGGAGAGCGCGGGCGGCCGCGAGCGGGCGCTGGGCCGCCGCGCTCCGGCCTGCCCGCCCGAGCGCGATGGCCATGACGTAGGCGGCGTAGGGCGCGGTCGGGGCCAGGTAGACCGCCTGGCGCGCCGCGGCGATGGCGCGCGCGTGCTCGCCCACTTCGGAGGCGAGCAGGGCCATCAGGACCAGGGCGTCGACCGCCTCGGGGTGGCGGAGCAGCTCCTCTTCGAGGATGGACCGGGCCAGCTCGGGGCGGCCGCTGCTCGCGAGGCGCTCGGCCAGCCGGATCCCCACGGGCGGTAGGGTGCTGCGGCCCGGAGGCGGCTCGGCTGCGGGCGGACTCGCTGTTTGCCGCCCCGGCTGCGTCTGCCCGGAGCGCTCGACCGGCTCGCCCAGGCGGTGGGTGGGGAAGCCCTCGGCCCACTCCCGGCGCAGGTCAGGCCGCCGGGGCGCGCTGGGGTCCGTGGGGGCGGTCAACACGACGCCGTCGGGCGCGAGCACCGCGAGCAGGTTCTCCCAGACCCGCGCACGGGACTTCTCGTCCAGGTAGAGCAGCATGTTCCGGCACAGCACCAGGTCGAAGCCCGCGGGCGAGGCGAAGGCCCCCAGCGGGTCGAGCAGGTTGTGGCGGGCGAAGCGGAGCGAGCCCGTGTCGAGGTGCTCGCCGACCTCGACCACCCCGTCGTCGTCGGCGCGCAGCCAGGAGCTGGCCTCCTCCAGGTCGACCCCGCGCAGCGACCAGGGCCGGTAGCGCCGCGCCCGGGCGATGCCCAGCGCCCGGGCGCTGGCGTCGAGCGCGACCACCTCGAGGCCCGCCGGCCAGGCCGCGTGGCTCGCCGGTGCGAGCGCCCCCAGGAA
>JAJDAI010000726.1 GCA_029261955.1 Deltaproteobacteria bacterium
CCCCCGACATCCTGCCGAAGGGCGACGTGGAGGTCGGCGGCGCCATCGGGCTCGCCGTGGACACCGCCGCGGCGGAGGCCGGCGCGAGCAACCCCTTCGGTGGGGCCGAGGTCCAGGCCTGGTTGCGCGGCTCCCCCTCCAACTACGTGGAGGTGGGTGGACGCTTCTGGACTCACAGCTTCAACACCTACGGTGGGGCCTTCGAGCTGCGCATCGCGCCGGTTCGCCGCCCCGTCGCCTTCAGCATCGACCTGGGCCTGCTGGCAGGGGCCTGCTGTGCTGCGCGCGGTCCGAATGCGGACGGGGAGAACCAGTTCAACAACCTCGCCGCGGGCGGTGGATTCGACGTGGGCGTGACCATCGGAGCCCGCATCGGTGGAGACGACGGGCCCGCGCCCTACTTCTCGCCCCACTTCCAGAAGGTCTGGACCTTCCCGCCCGACCCGGGCTTCCCGATGCTGCTGCTCTTCCCGGTGGGCGTGGACATCCCCCTGGGCACCACGGCCCTGCACCTGCGCCCCGAATTCCTCGTGTCCGTCCTGATCTACGAGGAGATCGACCCCCAGGTCCGACTCGGAGGAGGCGTCGCGTTCGCGTTCCAGGGGCCGGGCTTCGAGAAGCTGCGGGCGCAGCAGAAGGCGAAGAAGGCGGCCGAGAACGAGCAGCCGACGAGCGAGGAGTGAGCGAAGCGGGGTAGACCGTCACCGTGGTCTCCCGCCTGCTGATCCTGCTCGCCGCCCTGCTGCCCTGCGCCGGGCTGTTGTGGTGGTACCTGCGGCGCTTCGGTTCCGCCGCGGAGCCCGCGCGCCGGGTGGTGATGGCCCTGGGCCTCGGGGCGGCCGCCTTCGGCGTGGCGGTGGCGATGGACTCGCCGGACGCTGGAGGGAGCTGGCACCGCGCCTTCGTCCGCGCCGCGCCCCGCGAGGAGCTGCTGAAGCTGGCGGCCGCCCTGCTCGCGGCCCCCAGGCCGCGGCGCATGGAGCGCTTCTCGGCCGGGATCACCTACCTGGTCGCGGCGGCTGTCGGCTTCGCGGCGGCGGAGAACGTCGCCTACGGCTGGAACCACGGGCTGGTGGCCGCGCTCGCGCGGGGGGTGACCGCGGTGCCCGCTCACGTCCTGCACAGCGCGATGATCGGCGTGGCGATCGGGCGCGTGCACCGGCTGAGCTCGGGCGCCTGGGCCGGCGTGGCGGCGGCGGGCCTGGCGGCGATCCTCGCGCACGGGCTGTATGACCTGCTGTTGCTGGAAGGCGGGGCCGGGCGCTTCGGGATCATCGGGCTGCTGACCCTCGAGGGGGTCGTCGTACTCGTCTCCTTGATTCGTGCTCGACGCGGAGATCAGGCGCGGGACCTCGACGAGCTCAGCCGCGTGCCGCTCTTCGAGGGCGCCGAGGTCGCGATGCTGCGCTTGCTCGCCGAGGGGTCCCGGCGGCGCTTCGTGCGGGCGGGGGGCTCCCTCGTTCAGGCCGGAGACGCGGGCGCGGCGCTCTTCGTGATCGAGCGCGGCAGCGTGCGGACCGAGCGGCAGGGCTGGGCCCTCAACACCTTGAGCGCAGGCCAGGTCTTCGGCGAAGCGGCCGTGCTGTCCGGCGATCCCTGGGAGCACGACGTCGTCGCGCGCGTCGACTCGCTCCTGCTGGAGGTGCCCCGCGACGTGGTGCTCGAAGCCATCGCCTCGACGGACGGGCTCGCCGAGGTCCTGCTGGCCCGAGCCCGGGCCCGGGGTGCCGAGGGCCTGCCGTCGGACAACACCCTGGCCGACGAAGCCCAGCGGGCGCAGAAGCGGCGCGACGCTCACCTGCTCACCGACGACGCCGTGCAGCGCCTGTCCCGCGTGGGCCTGCTCGCCGACGCGCCCAAGCCCGCCCTGGCATCCATGGCCCAGCGACTGGACGTGCTCGAGTGCGCAGCGGGGGAGCAGGTCGTCGCCGAGGGGCACGACACGCCGGGGCTGTGCATCGTGCTGGAGGGTGCGGTGCAGCTTCGGCAGGAGCGGACGACGCTGGCGACGCTGGGCGAGGGGGAGTGGTTCGGCGAGATCCACGTGCTCACGGGCCTCTCGGCAACCCTCGAGGTGGTGGCCGGTCCGCGCACGCAGCTCGCGGTGCTGGACTGGGATGGGCTGCGCGGCGCCGTCGGCCTGCACCCGGAGCTGGGGATCGCGATCCTCGAGACGCTGCTCCGCCGGGTCGAGGAGCTGGACGAGGACACCCTGGGCCGCTCGGCCCTCAGCCGCCTGCTCCGCATGGTCGACGGCTCCGCGCTGCTGCACAACGAGGTGCAGCCGGACTCCACCATCGCGTCGGTGATGGGCGGGCTCGCCACCCACGCGCACCTGGATCTGGCGTCCCTGAGGGCGCTGACGGTGGCCGTCAAGACGACGACTGAGCCCGTGTGGGCCCTCGACGAGGCCGGGCTACGGGCGCTGCGCGGAGGCGGCCTGCGCAAGGGCGAGCGCGGGCTGGGTCGGGGTCCGCTGCTCGACGCCCTGGCTCGCTCGCCGGAGCTGCTGCGGGTGCTGGCATCCCAGGCGGTCCAGCGCGCGATCTGACCAGGCGCCCCGGGGTCAAGGCGCCCCGGGGTCAGACCCCAGGACGCCCATCCGCATCAGCCGAGCTCGCGCTCCGCTTCGGCCCGGGCGAGCACGTCGCGCAGGGCCGTCAGCGCGTGGTCGGGGGCCTCACCCTGACGCGAGGCCAGCGACGCGTAGAGCGCGCTGAGTCCGTCGAGCAGCTCGTCGACGCGGGTGTCGAGGCGCTCGGCCGTCGTGGCCAGGCGCTCCGCGACGGCGCCGGTGGAGCTGCGGGCCATGCCGCGGGCGAACTCGGCTTCTGCCTGCAGGGCTTCGGCGTGCTCGACCGTCTCCGTGGCCGCGCGCTGAGCGTCGCTGTCCTTGCCGGCCAAGCGCACGATGCGGCTCAGGAGGGCGCGGGCGTCGGGCAGGGTGGAGCGCTCGGCCTTCGCCTCACGGCGGCTCAGGCGCTCCGCGTGGCGCGGCGACATCAGGTCCCAGCCGGTCCGGTGGCGGCTCCAGAAGTAGCCGGCGATCAGGCCCATGAGGATCAGCCCCGGGTGGAACAGGAGGAAGGCGCTGGCCTTCGCGAAGAGCAGGAAGGCGAGCACGGCGACGGGCCACAGGGGCACGCGGGTGCGGTGGGTGCGCCAGGTGGGGTGATGCATGCGGTGTGGTCTCATGCTCGGGACTACGGGGGGCGATCCTGGACCATTGCGGGAATCCGGCCCGAACTGTCCGATCAGGCAGGTCGCCGGGGCGCGCTACCCTGGGCGGCCATGACCGTGTGGATGCTCCTCTGGCTGCTCGCAGGCTGCCTCGTTGCCGCAGACGACGACGACGATTCAGGTCAGGTCGACGACGACGACTCGGCCGCAACGGACGACGACGACTCGGCCGCAACGGACGACGACGACTCGGGTGAGGTCGACGACGACGACTCGGCCGCAGCGGACGACGACGACGACACCCCCGAAGCCCGCCGCTGCAACGGCCACGCCGCCCTCTGCGACCGCCCCTTCGACGAGGTCGCCCTCGCCGCGACCCACAACTCCATGTCCAACGGGGACGAGGGCTGGCTGGCCCCGAACCAGCAGCACTCCATCGAACAGCAGCTCGACGACGGCATCCGGGGCCTGCTGCTCGACACCCACTACGACAACGGCGTGCCCACCCTCTGCCACAGCTGGTGCGGGCTCGGCAGCCGCCCGCTCGTGGACGCCTTGCAGGGCATCGGGGCCTTCCTGGACGCCAACCCCGACGAGGTGGTCGCGATCATCTTCCAGGACGGGATCTCGGCCGAGGACACGGAGCAGTCCTTCATCGACGCCGGGATCGACGGGCTCGTCTACACCCACGGCGGCGCCTTCCCGACCCTGGCCGAGATGCTGGACGCGGACGAGCGCATCGTGGTCGGCGCCGAGTTCACGGGCCCGCCGCCGGCCTGGTACCACCACGCCTGGGACCTCTGGTTCGACACGCCCTACTCCTTCGACAGCCTCTCGGCCTTCAACTGCGACCTGAACCGCGGCTCGGAGTCGAACCCGCTGTTCCTCATGAACCACTGGATCAGCAACCCGCTCTCCACCGAAGCCAACGCGATCGAGGCCAACGCCTGGGACGTGCTCTGGCCACGCGCCGACGACTGCTGGACCGCGCGAGGCCACATCCCCAACCTCGTGGCGGTGGACCACTACGCGGTCGGCGACCTCTTCGCCGTCGTTGACGACCTCAACGGGGTGCCCTGAGCTGCTACCCCCCCTCGCCGGCCCAGGTCCCGCGGATGCGTTCCAGGAACCGATTCTGCAGGACTCCGTAGGGGTCCACGAGGCCGCGCAGCGCATCGAGCTCCCGCACCGCGTCCCCGTACATCTCCTGCATCACGTCCGGTTCGACGTACACGCTCTTGGTGAGGTGGACCCTTCCACCGAGCTCTGCGGCGAAGCGGGACAGGCGGTGGTAGACGGCGATGACCTTGGCGCTCGTGCGGGGCAGAAGCCCCTGCACCACGGGCGTCACCAGGACGCTCTCCACCCCCGGTGCGGCGCACAGGAGGGTGTCGTCAGCCGGGGCGACCAGGAGGTCGAGGGCGTCCAGCGCCAGCCCCGCGTCATGAAACTCCCTCGCCACACGCTCCAGGAGCCGCTCCGCCCGCAGCGCAGGAGAGGAGTCGGTGCGGTCGATGGGCATGGCGAACGACTGCTGCAGGAGCCAGGGACGAAGCCCCAGCGCGAACAGTCGGGCTCGCGCCAACCAGTTCCCGTCCATCATGAACAGGAAGCCCTGGAGCTCGTCCACGTAGGGGGCCGGGTTTCGCTGCATGGCCCGCCAGGTGGCCCGCCAGCCCAGCTGGTTCCAGGCCGACGAGACCGACGCGGTCTGCGCGATCTGATGGGCGACTCCTCCCGGCTGATGCAGGAAGAACGGGCGGAGGGGGGTGTCTCCGTGCACCAGCCTGCTTCGGAAGAGGAAACCCTCGCCACGGGTGTTCGTGATCAACCACGGGCCGGTGTGGCCCGATCTGCCGAGGGCTTCCCGAGCCTCTTCCTGGCCGGCGGGCTGTGGATGCAGCGCGAGGTAGTCGCCGACCAGGGCCTGCGCTGCGTGCTCGAGGCTCGTGGACAGCACCATCTCGGTCTGCACCCGCGGAGGCGGGCCGTCGGCGCTCCAGGCCTCGCCCAAGGGCACGAGCAGGGTGCGGATGTCGGTGGTGTAGCCCAGGTATCCGTGTCCCCCCGGGACCGCCCGAAAGAGTCGGTCGTTCTCCTCCGAGCTCCCCGGAGTCGGGCGGACGATGGTTCGCCGGGCCCCATCGGGCGACAGGAGGTCGAAGCCCTCCAAGGAGGTCGAGACGCGGCCCAGAACTCCGGAGAATCGGCCCACCGAGTCCGACGCGACGCTGCCGGCCACCGTGATCCGGCCGCTCGTCGGCACGATGCCCGGGATGAGGCCGCAGTCCGCTCCGGCTTCCACGACGTCGCCCCAGCTGGCGGGGCCCCGAACGCACGCCTCCCGACCGGACAGCTCCACCGAGCTCGGAACTCCGCCGACCGAGATCAGCTGGTCGGCGTTGAGGGCCTGGTCGTGGAACGAGGCCCCCGCCCCTCGGAGGGTGGCTCGCCGCCCCGCCGCACCGGCGGCGACGAGCGCGTCCAACACCTCCTCATCCGTCGAGGGGGTCACGACCTCGGGCCGGACGACATCGAGCCCGCTGTAGCTGTGCAAGACGGCGCTCATGCGGGACGCTCCAGACTCACCCCTCACGCTCCGACAGCTCCCGGCGCATGGCGGCCAGGCGCCCGAAGGCCGAGGCGTTCGTGCCCAGGGCGATGGCCGCGGTCACCACCAGCAACGGGACCGCGACCGGCAGGGCGTGGGCGGTCTCCCATGCCCCGGTGTAGGTGGCGGCGCAGGTGCCGAGCAGCACCAGCGGTCCGCGCTCGGTGCGCTTCATGATGCCCCGCGGCACGGTGACACCCTCCCGTTCCGCCAGCGCGCTGCTGTAGGACAGGGCGAAGCTGCCGTAGGCGGCGAGCAACGCGATCGTCATGAGCAGGGGGTCATCGCGCCACAGGACGGCGGCCCCGGCGTGCCACGCGAAGTCGGCGGGCCGATCCAGGAACGAGTCGAGCACCGCCCCTGCCCGGCTGCTCGTGCCGTGGTAGCGGGCGACGACGCCGTCGACCACGTCCAGGAAGCCGGCGAGAAACAGGAAGCAGCCGGCGAAGCCGAACCAGCCGAGGGCCGTCAACACGCCGGCCGTCACCCCGCACCCCATGGCGACCCAGGACACGGGGTCGGCCTGGATTCCAGCCGCTCCCAGCGCCCGGCCGCAGGGGTTGATCACCCAGAACGCGATCTCGAAGATCCGCTTGTGGCCCCCTCCGACGCCCTGCTTCTCGACCCGCTCGGAGCGGAGCGTGCCCGCCCGGTGGATGAGGAGGGAGATCGGGATGGGGAGCAGGAGGATCGCCAGCGGCAGCGCGCCAGCGATCCGGTCGAGGCTCCTCAGGGCGTGGGTCAGGTCCATCGGGGCACCGGGTGCGAGGTCATCGCAGGAACCCGTCGAAGCCGACGACCAGGAAGCCGATGTTGGCGATCAGCAGGTGAGAGACGCTCACCCCCACCAGCGAGCGCCGGCGGTGGAACATCCAGCCCCAGTAGATCCCCAGCGGGAAGACCGCGATCGCCATGCGAGCCGACACGTGCATGTGGGTGGCCGAGAACAGGAGCCCGGCGACCGCGATCGCCTTCCACGCCCCCGAGCCGCCACCCAGGTAGCGGCTGAGCGGCGCCTGGACACCCGAGCGGGTCACGAACTCCTGGACCGGAGTCAACACCGTGGCCAGCAGGCCCATCGCCAGGAACAGGCCGGTGGACATGTCGTGGTGCCGGCCCAGGTCGAGGAGCCGCTCCTCCGAACCTCCGGGCAGCCACTGGATCATCGCGGCCTTCGCGACCAGCAGGACGCCCACCAGGGGAAGCGACCAGAGCAGGGCCGCCACGAGCTCGGATCCGGCTCCATCCAGGGTGATCCCCAGCTCGCGGGCAGTGAAGCGGCTGCCCCGGATGAACACGGCCACCAGGGCGGCGAAGCCCAGCAGGATCGGCAGCCCGACGAGGGTCGCCGACGGCAGGACAGAGACGAGGGACGAGGCCATGCCGAGCACGAAGATGTAGAGCGCGATGCCGGCGACGGTTCGAACGAGGAACTCCCCCATCTCCACCCGCGCCTCGGTCTCTTGCGCCCGCAGCGCGCTCTCCCGACGCTGGCCTTCCAGCGCCTCGACCTGCGCGGCCGTCGCGGCCCGAAAGAAGCCCGCCACACGACGGGCGAGCGCGAGCTCGAGCTGCGCGACAGCCACGTCCTCCCGGCCCAGCGCCTTGAACCGGTCGATGGCGACACCGAAGACCTCGGTCCCCTCGACGGCGGCCCGCACCGACGCCGTCCGCAGTCCGTCGTCCAGCAGGGCGACCTCCCCCACGATCTCGCCGCCGGCCGCCTCGGCGATGCGGTGCTCCCGACCGGACTCCGGGTCCAGCCTGAAGATCTCCACCTCGCCTCGGAGGATGAAGTAGAGGGAGTCCCCCGCCGCTCCTTCTTCGATCAGCGCCTCGCCCGCCTCGAGGCTGCGCCGCTCCCCCGCGTCGATCAGGGTCGACAGCGTCCCGTCGCCAACCTCCTGCAGGAGCGGCACGGTCCGGAGCGACGCGGCGAGCTGCTCGGCCTCGTCGTGTGTCGGGGGGCTGGGCGAGGTGGGGGGCATGGTCTCGGTCGGCCTCACCAGCGTCTCTGCTTCGTCACGGGGGCGACATCACCCGCCTGCTTCGGCCAGAAGGACCGACGGTAGGGGACCGTCTCCTGAAACACGAACGAGTGCTTCTTGTAGCCGGGAATGGGCTTGAAGAGGCCCATCTCCTTGCGGGGCTCGTCCTCCCAGTGGGCTCCGTTGATGAACGTGCCGAACAGGACATCGAAGACCACCGTCATCAGCCCGAAGTTCGCGTTGGCGTTCTCGGGGTGCGCGGAGTGGTGGTAGCGGTGGTTCGGAGCGACGCTGAGGACGTAGTTCAGGGGCCCCAGACGCATGTCCGCGTTGACGTGCTGGAACGGCGCCAGGATGAGGAAGAGCGCCTGCCGGAGGATGAGGAACTCCGAGGTCGCGGCGAGCAGGTAGGCGGGGGTGACGACCACGATGTACGTCACGATGTAGCTGAGGATGTTGTTTCGGCTGTTGTTCAGCCAGTACATCCGCGTGGGCGAATGGTGGGTCGCGTGACCCCGCCAGAAGAAGTGGTTGGTGTGCACGAAGCGGTGGCCCCAGTAGGCCCCGAACTCCAGCGCGAAGAAGATGAGGAGGGAGCTCGCCACGACGGACATGCCCCGCGTGTCGAAGACCGCGAAGATGGAGTAGTTGGCGACGAGGTAGGCGACCCCCTTCACGTAGGTGAGGCTGAAGAAGGGGATCAGCACGAAGTTGTTGAAGAGGTAGAAGACGATGTCGGTGCGGAGCTCCCGCGGCTCGAGGGAGGCGGTGTCGAAGGGCAGGGTCCGCTCGAGCACGAGGCAGATGCCCATGGCGAAGGCGCGCAGCGCGACGAAGTACCAGAACAGGGACCAGGGGCGGATGGTCTCGAAGCCGTACCAGGCGAAGGCGCAGTACACGATCATCGACACCGGGAACGCGGCCACGGCCCCGACCTTCCACAGCGTGCTCCTGTGCACTCGCCCGCTGCCTGCGGTTCCTTGCTCGATCATGGGGTCTCCGAAGACAGGCTCGGCTGGTCAGGCGCCGATGAAGTGGCTGTAGAAGAGGTAGGCGGTCAGCAGGTTGGTGACCGGGAGGCTCAGGCTGTCCATGCCGCGGGGCGTGATCAGCTCGACGACCGTCGTGGACAGGGACATGACGAGGGCCAGCACGACCCAGGGGCTGTCGAGTCCGGCCACGGCGACGACGGCGAGCAGGGGAAGCAGCGAGCCAAAGAAGACGGCGGCGGTGCCCACCCAGGACTTGCGGTTGATCTCGCCGACGCCCCACACCCGGATGTTCTGCTTGCCGAAGCTGCTGCCGACGATCTCGCCCATCGCGTCGCCGATCGCGATCGGCAGGTAGACGTACATGATCAGGAGCTTCTGGTGCTCCTGCACGATGGCCGCGTACACGTAGACCATCGCGAAGCCGTTCAGGAACAAGGTGTGCAGCACCGACAGCGTGCGCACCGTGATCACGTTGGCGCGGCCGAGCCGGCCGTCGAGCACGCGGGCGTCGCTGCCGTAGAACAGCGTCGAGATCCGGTGGTTCGCCCGGTACGTGAGCGCGCCGCCCACGAAGATCACGAGGGCGCGCACCAGGGACGCGTTCGCCGCCGTCTCTGCGATCATCAGGAACTGGGCCGTGTAGAGCGTGATGAACCACTTGATGAAGTGGCTCGTCTTGCGCATCAGGCCGTCGATCCGGAGCATCCGGCCCTGGTCGAAGCGCTCGAGCAGGCCCGCGAGGTCGAAGTTCGACCGGCTCTGGAACGTGCGGGTCAACCACGGCTCCGGCACACCCGCGCGGCGCATCCACGCCCGCTTCGCCACACCGACCCCGCCGGTGACGGTCATGCTCATGCACGCCAGGGTGATGCCCCAGAAGACGGCCTCGCTCACAGTCCCTCCGCGCCCTCGCCCACGATGAATCGGTCGAGCTGGCGCTCGGCCTCCTCGTCGCGCATCTGACGGGGCGGCGACTTCATGAACCACGCGGACGGAGCTTCGAGGACACCGGAGATCCCGCGGCGACGTGCCAGCGCCGCACAGCGAATCGCGTCGATGACCACGCCCGCGCTGTTCGGCGAGTCTTCGACCGAGAGCCGCAGGTCCAGCTGCATGGGCACCCCTCCGAAGCCCTCGGCCTCGATCCGGATCGTCGCGACCTTCTGATCCCGAAGCCACGGGACGTAGTCCGAGGGCCCCACGTGGATGTCCTCATCGGGCAGCCGCGCGTCGAGCTGGCTCTGCACGGCCTCGGTCTTCGACAGCTTCTTGGAAGCGAGGCGGCTGCGGTCGAGCATGTTGAGGAAGTCGGTGTTGCCGCCGATGTTGAGCTGGTAGGTGCGCAGGATGCGGATCCCGCGGTCGCCCATGGCGCGCGTCAGGACCCGGTGGGCGAAGGTCGCCCCGAACTGGCTCTTGATGTCGTCGCCCACGATGGGCAATCCGGCCTCGTCGAAGCGCTGGGCCCACTCCGGGTGCGAGGCCACGAAGCACGGCGAGCAGTTCACCATCGCGGTGCCCGCCTCCAGACAGGCCCGCGCGTAGTGCTTCGCCGCCTCGTTCGCTCCCACCGGCATGTAGGAGATGAGCACGTCGACCTCCGCGTCGCGCAGCGTCTGGGCGATGTCGACCGGCTCGGCGTCGGCCATGCGGAAGGCCCGCTCATCGGGGTGATCCGCCATGTGTCCTGCGACCCCGTCGAGCGCGTGCCCCATGACGACCTCGACCCCGCCGGCGGGCAGGGGGTGGAAGACCGTGGTGCAGTTCGGCGCGGCGGCCAGCGCCTCGTGGAGCGGCCTCCCCACCTTGCGGGCGTCCACGTCGAAGGCGGCCACGACCTCGATGTCTCCGGCGCTCCATCCCCCGAGCTCGGGTCGCATGAGGCCCACCATGGATGGGTCGGCGCGGAAGGCGTGCACGCCCTGGACCAGCGAGCTGGCGCAGTTGCCCACCCCGGCCACTGCAATTCGGATCGGATCAACCATCGTTCGTGTCTCTCAGGCTCGTTCGGAGGAAGGAGGCCCGGCGAAGACCGCCGGGACCTGCACGATTTGCGGCTCGGAAGGGCGCCGACTAGCCTCCCGCGCATGGCGAGGAAGCACGACACGGGGCGTTGCAGGGCCCGGTCGGGCGAAGGCCTCGTCCGTGGGTGATCGCTGGGCGGCGCCCTCCCACGGCTTCGCCCTCACCCGGGCCCTGGCGAGCTCGGCCATCGCGAGCGGGGTGCACTTCGGGCTCCTCACCGCGGCGGTGGAGGTGCTGGGAATGCACTTCCTGGTGGCGAACGCGCTGGCGGCGGTAGCGGGCGGGATCACCAACTTCGCCCTCAACCGGCAGGTCGCGTTCCAGGCTCGACACGGCTCCGTGGTGCGGCAGGGGGGGCGGTACGCCGTCACGTCAGCCACGAGCCTGGCCTGGCTCACGCTGCTGATGCACCTGGGAACGACCGTGGGGGGGCTGCCCTACCAGCTCTCGTGGCTGGGATCGTCCGTGCTGACGATGCTGCTCTTCCTGTACCCCGCGCACCGGGTCTTCATCTTCTCCGAGGGCACCGATCGACCCGAGGGGCAGGAGATCCCAGCCTGGGGTCGCAAGGTCCTCGCCGCGCTGGGCACCGTGGGAGGTCTCGGCTACGTGCCCATCGCGCCGGGCACGGCGGGCACCCTGGCCGCGCTGCCCGTGATCTGGGCGCTGCGCGACCAGCCACTGTGGCTGCAGGCGACCTTCGCGGCCGCGGTCATCGGCAGCGGCATCGTCGTCGCGGACGCCCTGGGCCGGCTGTGGGGAGCGGGCGACGACCAGCGGATCGTGCTCGACGAGGTGGCCGGCATGCTGGTGTCGATGCTGGCGGTGCCCATCAGCGCCACGACGCTCGCGTTGGGCTTCCTCGCGTTCCGAGCCGCAGACATGGGCAAGCCGTGGCCCGCGAACCTCTTCGACCGGCGCAAGGACGGATTCGGCTGCATGCTCGACGACGTCGCCGCCGGCGCGTGGGTCCTCGCGGCGCTGCACGTCGGCCTGGCCGTCCTGGGTGGTGTCGATCACGGCTGAAAGCTATACGCCGCGGAATGGGCCGCGAAGCCACCCCGTCGGCCCGAAGCTGCCACCGTTCCGGACACCCCCCTGCTGGATTCCGGCATCATCGCGACGGGAGCGGGATCCAGTGGACACAACGCGGCTTCAAGCCCTTCTCTTCGTGGCCGACCTCGGCTCGATCGCGCGCGCGGCAGAGGCCCTGGGCACCTCCAGGGCCACCGTGTCCCGGCGCTTGGACGAGCTCGAGAAGGAGGTCGGCGCGCCGCTCTTCACCAGCGAGGCGGGCGGAACCCGCCTCACGGCCGGGGGACAGCGCCTGGTCCGGCGAGGGCGGAGCCTGCACGCCCGAAGCCAGGCCCTCGAGTCGCTCTTCCGAGCCCCGGACCTCCTCACGGGGGACTACGTCGTGGCGATACCCACCGGCATCCCCCCCGAGGTGGGCGGCGCGATCGCCCGGGGCTTCAGCCGCTTCCTGCCCAGGTCCCGGTTCCGGGTGCTGTCGACCGACGATCCCGTCCGCGAGCTCCGCGAGGGGGCTGATTTCGCCATGCAGTTCGGACCCGTGACCGAAGAAGGGCCCTGGCGGACGTCCGTCGTGAACCGAATGCCGGAGCGCCTCATCGCCTCCCGGGCCTACCTCGCCCGGGAAGGCACGCCCGGGAGCCTCGACGACCTCGAGCGACACCGGCTGATGGTCTGGGAGGGCCCGAATGGGCCCACGGATCGCCTGCCGCTCCTCAAGGGGGGGACGTTTGAGGTGCAGCCCTGGAGCTCCTGCACCGATGGCTGGCTGCTGACCCACGCCGCCGCGAGGGGGGCGGGCATCGCGTTCGCGCCGACCGGCCCACTCCCGAGGGCGCTCCGCGAGTCGCTGGATCTCGTCCAGGTCCTGCCGGACCAGATCGGCCGGGACTGCACGATGCAGATCCTGATTCCCGATCGGTGGATCACGCTGCCGCGGATCCGCCCCATCCTCGCCCTCATCCGTGCGCGAATCCGGTCGTTGTGAGCGTTGCCTCGTCCGGATCCGTGACAACCCCGCGCCACTTTTGTCTCTTCCTGCTCCACGGGGCCGCCGACATGCTGCCGGCCTGATGGACCTCAGAGCACTTCGCGCCTTCGTCGCCGTCGCGGACGCAGGCTCTCTCGCGGGCGCCGCGGGCCAGACGGGCATCCCTCGCTCCACCCTGCGTCGCCGTCTCCGCAGCCTGGAGAAGAGCCTCGGCCAACCGCTGATCGCCCGACGAGGGGACGGACAGCAGCTCACACCCGCGGGCCTGCTGCTCAAGACGCGGGGCGAGGAGCTGCTTCGGGACTACCGGTACGCGATCCTCGATGCGCGCCACGGCGCCTCAGCGGAAGGGTGGCTCCGACTCGCCCACCCCGGGGTGCTGAGCGCCTTCGTGGGGGGGGACCTGCTCCCCCAGTTGAGCCGGGCCGCACCGGGGCTGCGGGTCGAGGCCTTCGTCTGTGATGAGCCGACCGAGCACCTGGGCGAGGACGCGGACGCAGCGCTGAGCCTGACGGCGCAGGGCGCACTCCACCATCACCCGGTGGGAGAGCTGGCCCTCGCCCTGTTCGCAGACCCCGACTACCTGTCTCGGCGCGGGGATCCCAAGACCATCGACGACCTCGGGCAGCACGCGCTCCTGGCCCTGGGGGACGCGAACGCCTGGCCTGGGGTGGACGAAGCGGAGATCCCCATCGTGCCGGCCCTGCGTTGCTCGAATCACGCCACGCTCGCCTACGCCGTCGGCGCGGGTCTGGGGATCGGCCTGCTGCCGGCGCTGCTGGCGGACACCTTCATCGAGCCGGTGTTCCCGGTCCTGCCTGGCCTGGTCGGAGCAACGCGGCCCATCTGGCTGTCCCTCACCCCCGACGCGGCGCAGCGCCTGAACGCGAGCGAGTCACCCGGTCTCGCCGAGACAACCCACCCCTGAGGACCGCCATGTCGCTCCAAGAGAAGGTCGCAGACCTCGTCCCACAAGCAGCTCGAGTCGCGCCCTTCCTCCTGGGGGTGTACCTGGTCCCGTTGCTGTTTCTCGCGACGGCTGCCCTCCTGAGCACCGTGCTCGACGTGCCCATCGGCGACTTCACCCGCGACCCGTCGACCGTGGCCAGGCTGATGCCCTACGTCGGCTCCGTCTCGAGCGTGGGCATCATCTTCTGGACCGCGGGCGCCACGGTCTGCTTCTTCGGCTGGGCCGTCCTCCGGCGCCGGCCCGATCAGCGGAGGTTTGCCGCGTTCCTGCTCCACTTCGGGCTCGTGACCGCGGTCCTTGGCCTGGACGACCTCTTCCTCCTGCACGAGACAGCGGACCACTTCGGTCTGGACGAGAAGGTCCTCGTGGCCGGCTACGGGAGCCTGCTGGCGCTCGGCCTGGTCCGCTTTCGGGACGAGATCCTGGAGACCGACTTCCTTCTCCTGCTCGTCGGAGTCGGGTTTCTGGGGCTGTCCGTCTCGGTAGACGTCGTCCAGGACCAGCTCGAGCTGCTGCTGGGGGGCTGGCGGATCCTGCTCGAGGACGGGTTCAAGCTCCTGGGGATCGCGGGCTGGTTCGGGTACTTCCTCCGCTGCGCCCTGAACCGAGTCGGAGGGACCGCCGACCGTTCGTGATGGGCCCCAGCGCCCGGATGGCGCACAACCTCTTCGCCGTCGTCGACTCCTTGAACGGGGTTCCCTGAGCCGTGCACCCTCCGGTGCCTGACCCCGGAAGGTGCATTTCCGAATCCGGATTCGGGAACTTGATCGACCGTTCGCACTGAGCTATTCATCTATCCGAATCAGTATTCGGAGTTCCGAATGAACCTCAGACAGAAGCAGCGAGCAGCAGCGATCGAGGCCATCCTCGAGTCGGCGGTGACCGTGTTCGCAGAGCACGGCTACCACGGCGCCTCCATGGAGGATCTGGCCCGCGCCTGCGACTGCGCGCCTGCGACGCTCTACGGCTACTTCAAGGGCAAGCGACCGCTCTTCGCGGCGATGTCCGAGAAGCTGATGACCTCATTCGGGGAGGGCGCCGCGAAGGCGATCCTGGACGCGAAGTCCTACGCCGAGGGCCTCGAAGGCTTCCTCGAGCACTTCATCACCTTCGGCGACAACAACCGCGACCTCATCCAGGTCGTCATCAGCCTGCACCGGGCCCCAGAGACGGGCACCGCGCCCGACCCCGAGCAGGCGCAGACGGCGCGGGTCGCCTACACGGATCTGGTGAGCAGCCTGATGCAGCGAGGCATCGACGAGGGCCACCTCGAGGCCGCTGATCCCGGGATCCTGGCCGTCTGCTTCCTGGGGCTCGTGCACAGCGCGGCCGTGACCCACTTCCTCGACGAGCGCACCGACCCGCTGCGTCCCGACGTCACCTTCGCCGCCAACCTGTTCCGCCGCGGAACTGCTCCGGAAGCCAAACGATGAAGCGTCTCCTGCTCGGCCTCTTCCTGCTCAGCGGCTGCGCCGCAAATGGCTCCACCGACCCCGCCGAGGCGCCGACCCCCGCGCGGGTCCAGGCCGTGCCCGTCCGCGTCGCCGACGCAAACACCGTGGAGCTGGTCCGCAGCCTGGAGCTGGGTGGCATCGCCGCCGCCTGGCGCTCCGCGCGGCTGGCCCCCGCCGGCCAGGGCATCGTCAAGGAGCTGCACGTCGAGCTCGGTCAGGTCATCAAGCAGGGCACGGTGCTCGCCGAGCTCGACGCCTCGACCCTGAAGCTGCAGCTGGCGCAGGCCCGCAAGTCGGCGGAGCTGGGGCATCTGCAGCTCGAGAACGCCCGGACCGAAGCGGCGCGCGCGACGATGCTCGAGGCCGAGGGTGCCATCGCGAGCCAGCAGATCGACCAGGCCCAGATGAGCCTGCAGCTCGCCGAGGCGCAGGTGGCGCAGGCCGAAGCGTCGCTGGCCGTGCTGCAGGACCAGATCAACAAGGCCCAGCTCATCGCGCCCTTCGCCGGCACGGTCACCGGCGTCTTCCTGGAGCAGGGCGAGTTCTTCACCGGCATGGCCGGGATGGGCGGACCGCCGGCGCTCGTATCCATCGACGCCTTGGATCCCATCCGCCTGGACGTGCACGTCCCGGATGTCGATCTGGCCCGGCTGGAGCCCGGCATGCGCGCGATCGTCAGCACCGACGCCCTGCCCGATCGGCAGTGGGAGGGCGAGATCGCCCTCGTCAGCGCGGCGGCGGACCCCGGCTCACGGACCTTCACCGCCCGCATCCGGGTGCCCAACGCCGACCACGCGCTCAAGCCCGGCCTCTTCCTGACCGCCCGCCTCGTGCTGGAGCAGCGCGACGCCATCCTCGCCATCCCCGAGGTCGCGATCGCGGACCCCGACTCCGAGTCGCCCTTCGTGATGGTCGTGGAGGAGGGCGTGGCCCGCCGCAAGCCCGTCAAGCTGGGGCTCAAGGGCGACGAAGGCTGGGCGGTCGAGGGCATCTCCGAGGGCGAGCAGGTGGTCACCGAAGGCCACTTCGGCCTGCCTGACGGGGCCAAGGTCCGGGTGATCGAATGAGGATCTCCGACTTCAGCGTCGACCGACCGGTCACCATCACGATGATCGTGCTGATCATCGTGGTCATCGGCCTGCTCAGCCTGAGCCGCATCGGCCTCGACATGATGCCGGACGTCGACTTCCCGACGGTCTCGGTGGTCACGCGCTACGAAGGCGCGAGCTCCGAGGACATCGAGAAGCTCGTCACCCGCCTCGTCGAAGGCCAGGTGGCGTCGGTCAACGGCGTGTCCAACGTCAAGTCCATCAGCCGCGAGGACCAGAGCTTCGTGCTCGTCAGCTTCGAGTGGGGCACGGACCTCGACTCGGCGGCGCAGGACCTGCGTGAAGCGCTGGGGCTCATCGAGCCGATGATGCCGGACGACGCTGACGACCCGATGGTCCTCAAGTTCAGCCTCACGGCGCTGCCGGTGCTGTCGTACCTGGTGACGGGCATGGGCGGGAACACGACCGCCCTGGCGAACTACCTCGACGAGACCCTGAGCCCGCGCCTGGAGCGCATCGACGGCGTCGCCGGCGTCGTGCTCATGGGCGGCGTCGACCAGGAGGTGCAGGTCTCGGTGCGGCGCGCGGCGCTGAACGCGACGGGGCTCAGCCTCAGCCAGGTCCAGCAGGCGCTGTTCACCCAGAACATGAACCTGCCCGGTGGCCGCGTGGTCGAGGAGCGCCACGAGTACCTGCTGCGCACGCTGGGGGAATTCGAGGACCTCGACGCCATCTCGGCGTCCATGGTCGGCATGGCCCAGGACGGCAGCGTGGTCCGCGTGCGCGACGTGGCGACCGTGAAGATGGGCTACGCCGACCTGCGCAACGAGATCCGCGCCGACGGCAGCCCCGCGCTCTACTTCATGGTGAACAAGCGCTCCGGCGCGAACCCCCTGAAGACGGCCGCGCTGGTCAAGGCGGAGCTGGCGCAGGTCAAGGCGGAGCTGCCCGACGACATCTCCTTCGGCCTGATCATGGACAGCGGCGATCAGATCGAGCTGATGGCCCGCAACGTCGGCCGCTCGGGCCTGCTGGGCGGCCTGCTCGCGATCGTCTTCATGTTCCTGTTCCTGCGCTCGATCCGGCCGACGCTGGCGATCGCCGTGGCGATCCCGCTGAGCCTGCTCGTCACCTTCATCCCCATCTACATGATCGGCGAGACGCTGAACCTGATGACGATGGGCGGGCTCATGCTCGGCATCGGCATGCTGG
>JAJDAI010000727.1 GCA_029261955.1 Deltaproteobacteria bacterium
GCCCCTGGGACCGAGCGGGCGCGAGGAGGAATCCATGACCCGTCGAATCCTGTCCGTCGCGTTCCTGTGTGCTGCCTTCGCCTTTGCCGGCTGCTCCGGCTCCGAGCCGACGCCCGCGCCGAGCCCCGAACCCGAGGCCACACCCGAGGCCCCGCCCGAGGCCACGCCCGAGCCGACGCCCGAAGCCACACCCGAGCCCGAGGCCGCCTCCGGGGAAGCCTCCCAGCACCTCACGGACTTCCTGGCCACGCTCAGCGAGGCGGACCGCGCCCGCAAGAACCCCAAGTCGGGCAACGCCGAGGCGATCAAGAAGGGCGGCGAGGAGTTCCAGTCCGTCTGCATCGCGTGCCACGGCTCGACCGGCAAGGGCGACGGCCCGGCCGCGAAGGCCCTCCCCGTGCCCGTGGGCGACCTGACCAGCGCCGCCTTCATGGGCCAGCTCAGCTCCGGCGACCTGATGGCCATCATGAAGAACGGCGTGCCCGGCACCCCGATGCAGGCCTTCGGTGCGGCCTTGAGCGACGACCAGATCTGGACGCTGCTCGCCTACGTCGAGACCCTCAGCAAGCCGGCCGACGCGGCGGCCGAATAGCGACCCGGTCTGTGGGACCGAGCGGTCCTACCCGGGCTGAAACGAGAAGTGATGCACGGCCAGCTGCTCCATACCGAACCGGGGCTGCGGAAAACGCAGCCGGAGCAGCTGGTCCTGCAGGCACTGCCGGAGCTCGCCCTTGGCGGGGTGATCGCCCCACTGCTCGTTGGTCCAGTTGACGTCCTTGACCTGCCCGAGCGCCCCGACCACGAAGCGGACGTCGGCCTTGCCGGAGAGCTTGCCCGCCCCCTTCACCGACACGTCCGCGAGCTTGTAGCAATGCCGGTAGCTCTGGGATCGGCTGAGGATCACCTGCCGGATCTCGCGCTGCGACACCCCGCCCATGTCGATGGTGCCCACCTCGATGTCGACGTCGAAGCGCCCCATGAGGTGCTGGATGAAGAGCCGGTCGGTGTTGCCGCGGCGCACGACCGCGCTCATGAGCCGCTGGTAGTCCTCCTCGGACTCCGGCGGCATCAGCCCCGGCGACGAGCGCTTCGTCATCAGCTCGCGCAGCTCCCGCAAGAGCTCGGGGTCCAGGTTGATGAGCTCGCTGGCGGCCGCCACGTTCTCGGTGGCCTCCGCCGAGCGCGCCAGCCGCTCCAGGCAGAGCGCCCGGACCAGGAACACACCCGAGGTGTGCCGCCGCTGCAGCATCTCGGTGGCCATCTGGTAGCAGGCGTCCCAGCGCAGGTGGCCCATGGCGAGGCCGAGGGCATCGCTGGCCTTCCCCTGGTCCCCCGGCGCCGCGTAGGCCCGCTCGAAGAGCTGGTTGATGGCGTCACCGAGCTCACCCCGGTGGATGGCCGCCGCGACCCAGTCGGCCATGAGCTGCTCGTTGGCCATCTCCTTGCTGGCTTCCGTCTTCATGAGCGTGAACTGCTCGTCGGTGATCTCCTCGAGCCGGACCCCGCGTGCGACCCGATCCTCCAGGGCCTGGCTGCCCGTGAGCGCCCGGTTGGGGTCCGCGAATTGGGCCGGTGGGGGCGGCACCTTCGGACCGCAGGCGCTCAACAGGAGGACGAGGGACAACAGCAGCAGAATCCAGCGTGTACGCATGCCCGCGATCTTATGGGAGCGGTCCCGGCGGGGCCAATCCGCGCCCTGCTGCTGGCCTCGCTGCTCGCGCTGCTGATGCCCGGCCCGAGCTTCGCCGCCGTCGGCTCTGGGGACGCCGTCCGGGTCGCGGTGGATGGCGCCTGGCTGCGCGTCGGCCCGTCGACCTCGTCCGACCCCGTGCAGCTGCTGGAGGCCGGTCGCTGGCTGGAGCTGGTCGAGGAGGGGCCCGTCGCGACGATCGGCGGCGAGCCCGCTCGCTGGTGGTCGGTCTCGGATCCCTGGGCGGCGGACGACGGAGCCCGCGGCTGGGTCTGGGGCGGCCTGCTCCAAGCGCTGCCGAGCAGCCTGCCCTCGCTCGAGCGCACCCTCTGGGACCGCGCCCTGGTTCTCGGCGGCGAAGGCCCGGTGTCGGTCGTCGCCGTGCACCGCGACCGCGCGGACGGCAGCCTGGAGCTCGCCTGGTGGGACCGCGGGGCTGTGGCCGCCTCGGGGCGCCGCACCCTTCAGGGATGGACCCGCTTCGACGGCGCCTGGCTCAAGGCCACCGGCACGTCCAGGCCCTGGATCTGGCTGGACGGCGAGTCGACGTCCGGCGACCAGGGCCAGCTCCTGCCCCTGACCGAGACGGACGAGGTCATGGTTCCGCTCACGCAGACGCCCGGGCACAGCACCGAGATGCTGCTCGCCGACCTCGACGGCGACGGCCAGCAGGAGGCGATGATCCTCTTCACGGAGACCAGCGCCTCGGGTCGGGTCCAGCGTCGTCGTTACGAGTCCTTCGCCCTGACCGAAGGCGGTTCTGCCCGCGGCCGGGGGGACGTGGAGGAGCTGACCGGGATGCTCGACGCGCCCGACCTGGAGCTGGCCGAGCTGAGCGTGCAGGGCGGGGAGGTCCGGGTGCTGGTGCGCAACGCCGGCAGCTCGTCCTGTCCCACCGAGGTGCTGGCCCGCTACTCCGATGGGGTCCCCGGCGCGGCCAGCCGCCGGCCGCTGCCCGCGCTCATGCCCGGCCAGACGATGCCGCTGACGCTCCCCCTGCCGCCGGGCGCTGGCACCCTCGAGGTCACGGCGCTGCCCTGCTCGGTCGAGGCCACGCTGACGAACAACCGGCGCAAGCACGCGGATTGACGACTGGATCCCCTTCGGAGGGCTCCTATACTCCGAGCCGGAGGCCGCGATGAGCCGTTCGATCGTCCTTGCCCTGTCCCTCTTCCTCGCCGCCTGCGCTGCCGAACCGGGCGGCTCGGTGACCTTCTCCGCCGTC
>JAJDAI010000728.1 GCA_029261955.1 Deltaproteobacteria bacterium
AAGCCGTCGAAGATCAGCTCGGCCGCGGCCTGCAGCCCGCCCTCGTCCTCGGCCACGAAGAGCACGTGGTAGTCGCCGTCGAAGCCGCACTCCAGCGGCGAATCGCCCGGCCCGACCTCCTCACCCCAGCGCACGTTGCCCTCGCGCTCCAGCTCCACGGACCCGACGTACTGCAGCTCCGCGGTCTCGCTCGCCTCGTCCAGCAGGTAGAGCGCGATGTCCGCGAAGACCGACTCGACGAGCTGGGGATCGCCCTCGTGATCCACCTCGACGTCCAGCGTCCACAGCCCGGACGTCTCCTCGCAGGCGACCGCCGCGGAGGTGATGAAGGGCTGATCGGGGATCGGCTCGCAGGCCGCGAGCAGGAGCAGGAGGAGGGGCAGGGAGCGGTGCACGCCGCGAGCTTGGGCCCACCAGCGAAGCGAGGCAAGCCCTTGCGTGCGCGGGCCCAGGCGGGTTGGATCCCGCCGTGCATCCACGCCGCGAGATCGCCGGCCTCCTCTTCGTCCTGGGAATCGTGGCCATCGCCTTCGCCCCGGCGCTCGGCTACGGCTTCGTCTACGACGATCTGCCGGTGGTTCTGCACAACCCGACGCTGGGCGAGCCCGGCGCCTGGACGCGGGCCTTCTCGGAGAACGTGTGGGCCTTCGCGCCGGACACCGCCGAGCCCCGCTACTACCGCCCCCTCTTCACCCTCTGGCTGCACGCGGTGCACGGCCTCGTCGGCCTGGCGCCCGTCGGCTGGCACGCGAGCACGGTGGGCCTTCACCTGCTGGCCTCCGCGGCGCTCTTCGGCTTCCTGCTCCGCTACACGAAAGACGGGTTCGTCGCCGGCTTCGGGACCCTGCTCTGGGCGATCCACCCCACCCGCGCGGAGTCGGTGGCCTGGGTCTGCGGGCTGACGGACCCCATGGCGGCGGGGCTGGGCTTCTCGGCGGCGCTGGCGCTGCTCTTCGCGCGGCCGGACCTCGCGGGTCGCGACGGGGCAACCCGCCCGGGCCTGCTGGTGCTCGCGGCGGGGCTCTTCGGCTTGACCCTGCTCAGCAAGGAGACGGCCATCGTCTTCTGCACCGTGCCGGCGGGCCTGGCGCTGTTCGGTGGGGGTTCGGCGCGGCCGCTCGCCGAGCGGGCCGTGGACGCGGCGAAGCTGAGCGCCCCCTGGGTCCTGCTGTCCCTCGCCTACCTGGCTCTGCGCGCGGCGGTCCTCGGCTCGGTGGCGCCGGACTACGCGGACTACGGGCTGGGGGACACGCTGCGCACGCAGATCGTCCTGCTCGGGCTCTACGCCGAGCACCTGGCCATGCCGCTGAAGCTCGCGCTGACCTACCCCGTCGGGGCGGTGCAGGAGTGGGCGAACCTGCAGCTGCTTCGGGCCCTGCCCGGCGTCTTCGTCTCGCTGCCGCTCTTCGTGCTGGCGATCTGGAAGGGCGGGCGGGCGCGGCTGCTGATCTGGCTGGGGCTCGGCTTCCTCCTCCCCGTCCTGCGCGTCGATGGCCTGCAGCCCGACATGCTGTTCCAGGACCGCTACCTCTACCTGGTCAGCGCCTGCTGGATCCCGGCGGGGATCTGGGCGCTCCAGAAGGCCTCGAGTGGACTGCCCGAGCGCGCGGGCACGGTGATCGCGCTGCTCGTCGGCGGGATCTGGCTGGCGCTGCTCCAGGTGAACCTGCCGGCTTGGGCCAACAACGAGGCGGTGTGGCAGCGCGCGGTCGAGGTCCACCCCAACAGCGGCCGCGCCTGGTTCAACCTCGGGGTCGAGCGCGAGAACCAGGACGACTTGAGCCTCGCGGAGTACTGCTACGCCCGCGCCTCCGAGCTGGAGCCCGAGCGGGCCATCTTCCACTTCCGCCTGGCCTTCATGCTGGCGGAGCGGGGGGAGCTTCCCTCGGCTCGGGCCCACTTCCTGGAAGCCGCGCGGCTGCGTCCGGAGGATCCGATGATGCTCTACGAAGCCGGCCGCATCGAGCGCTTCACCGGCAGCAAGGACAAGGCGATGAGGCTGCTGGACGACGCGGCGAAGGCAGTGCAGGGTGGAGCGGCGATCGGCGGAGGCATCACGATGGACGCGATCGAGCGGGAACGGCGGTCGCTCCGAGTCGAGATGGGACGGTAGAGATGGACGCAGCCGAACAGGCGCGGATGGCGCGGATGGAAGAGGAGTACTGGTGGCACGTAGGCCGTCGGTACCTCATCCGGCGCACGCTGGAGCACTACATCGGGAAGACCGGCTCCCTGGACATCCTGGACGTGGGCTGCGGCTCGGGCCGGAACCTGCGGCTGCTGGAGCAGTTCGGCACCGTGCGCGGCGTGGAGCCCCCGGGACCAGGCCTGGACAACTGCCGTGAGGCCGGCCTGAACGAGGACGTGGTCTCCGCCGGCTTCGCGGACCAGATCCCGCACCCGGACAACTCCTTCGACCTGGTGACGTCCTTCGACGTGCTCGAGCACCTCGACGACGACAGCGCCGGCGTGCAGGAAATGCGACGGGTCCTGCGGCCATCGGGCTTTCTGCTCATCACCGTTCCGGCGTATCGGTTCTTGTGGAGTACGCACGACGAGGCCCTGGGCCACCGCAGGCGATACGTCGCCTCGGAGATCCACAACCTGCTGAACAACAACGGCTTTCAGGTCGTTCGACGGACCTACGCCATCAGCTTCGCGCTGCCGGCGATCGTCGCCTTCCGCATGGCGCAGGGCCTGTTCCCGCCCATGCACGAGAAGGGCGCGTCCTACGTCGAGGTCAACGCCAGCACCAACTGGCTGCTCACCCAGGCGCTGAAGGTGGAGAGCCGGATCCTCGGCCGGCTGGACCTGCCGGTGGGTGCGTCGATCCTCGCCCTGGCCCGTCGCCACGAGGATTGATGCGACTCCTGCTCCTCGCGCTGATCCTCGCCGGCTGCCCGGACCGGGGCATCTCGCTGCTGGAGTCGGAGTGGGAGGTCACGGTCGAGCAACGCGCTGGTGATCCGCTGGAGGTGCTGGGCTTCCTGCCGCCGCAGGGCTCGGACGCCGTCGCGCACCGCGTGCGGCCCTACTTCTTCTTCAACCGGCCCCTGAGGGCACAGGAGAAGGCGTCGATCGGCACGCTCAACCTGCGGCAGAACGACGGCAGCCGCGACTTCGACCTGCCGGCTGAGTTCGACTTCGACGACACCGGTGTGCGCTTCGGCGACGACCGGCTGGCCCGGCCGGCGGCCTACCGCATCACCGTGGACCTGCCGGTCGAGCCCGCGCCCTTCCTCATCGACTTCGTCACCGACGACCCCGAGGTCCCCGCCTTCAACACGGCCAACGACCTGCGGGCGACGTCCTTCGGCGCCAACCCGGAGCACGCCGAGGGCCTGACGGACATGTTCGCGCCGGACGCGCCGCTGTGGATCGCGAAGCTGATCGGCATGGGGGACACGCTGCCGACCAACGCGACGCTGGCCCTGGCGGTCGGTGAGCAGCGCGTCGGCGAGAGCCCGGCCTTCTTCCTGCACCGGCACTACGGCTACACGACGCGCTTCGAGGATCTGGCGATCAGCGCCGACGGCGCGTTCTCCGCGTCCCCCGACGGCCTCTTTCTGCCCTTGTGGATCAGCGGCTCTCCGATTCTGTTCTTCCTGCGGGATGTGTCCATGCGTGGGCGGATCTCGGTCGGCGCAGCCGGCGTGATCTTCGAGGAATTCAGCCTGCAGGGCGTCATCGGGACGCGCTGGCTGCTGCAGATGAATCAACTGGAAGACGAGTCCTGGGGACTCGTCCTGGACGGTCTGGAGCCCGACGTGGACCGCAACGGCAACGGCATCAACGACTCCGCGACGCTGCGGATCGAAGCTGTGCCCGCGCCGGTCCTGGCGGCCGACATCGACTTTGGATAAGCCCATGCGCTGGACCCTGCCGACCCTCCTCGCCCTGTCGCTCTGCGCCTGCCCGGCGGACGACGACGACGACTCCGCGCCCGTGGACGACGACGACATCTCGGCTGACGACGACGACGCCACAGCCGACGACGACGACGCCACGGCCGACGACGACGACGCGGCGGACGACGACGACGACGACGATTCGGCCGACGACGACGACGACGACGACTCGGCAGACGACGATGACGACGACTCGGCGGACGACGATGACTCAGCGGACGACGACGACTCAGCGGAGTCCTGCGCGTCGCGCACCGAGGGCGCCCTCATCGAGCTGCGCATCTACGGCACGGCGACCGAGACGATCACCCTTTGGATGACGGCTGACCTCTTCATCGACGGGGCGCTGACTCGGGTCGGCCAGGGCGCCGGCCAGTTCGCCTACTTCGTCACCACGCTCGACGGCGAGGACTGCGACCCCCAGTGGGCCTTCCACATGGATCCGAGCAACGGCGACTGGATGAGCTCCCCGCCCTTCTCGCCCCACTGCGACGTCTCCCTGGCCTCCATCGCCAGCAACCTGCCGGCCTGGATCGCCCAGAACAACAACTGGTGCCCGCTCGACGTCGAGGTTCTCAGCGTCGACGACCGGCGCTGACTACATCCCGACGGATGCCCGGATCAGGTCCTCGACCTGCTCGGTCAGCGGCGTGAGGTCGATGGGGAAGCGGTTGCTGCCGGTCTCGGTGTTCGTCATCGCGACGATGCAGAGCTTCTCGTCGGGGTAGAGCACCAGCCGCGTGCGCGCCTTCTCCTGGCCGCCGTTGTGCTCGACGCGACGCCGGTCGTCGCGCCCACCGACCCCGAAGCCGAGCCCGTAGTACGAGGTCGAACCGTCCGCCAGCACGGGCTGCTTCCACAGCTCTGCCTTGCCGCGCTGCCCGACCAACCCGTCCCCCGCCAGGTGCGCGCAGAAGGCCGCCAGCTCCTGGACCGTGGACAGGAAGCCGCCGCCCGGCGCCTTCCAGCTGACGTCCGCGTCGTGCGAGATCCCCACGCTCATGTCGTCGCGCAGCACGTAGCCCTGGGCGCGGTTCGATGCGGGCTCCAGGTGGCGATCTGGCTGAACTCCCTCGGCCCCGCTGCCCTGCAAGGACTCGGAGACGGCACGCAGGAACGCAGCATCCACCGCCTCCCCCGGCTTCGCGACGGCCGCGCCGATCGCCGCACCCGCCAGGTTGTGGCCCATCGTCGAGTAGATGAACTCGGCCCCCGGCTCGGCCACCAGGGGCGCCGTCATCCAGCGCTCCAGGGCCCAGGCGAAGCCGGTGTTCACGGCCGGATCGTGCAGCTCGTCCTCGTCGGGCGTGGGGTTCACCGCGCCGTCCCCGTAGCCCTGCACGCCCGCGCTGTGGTTGAGCAGCTGGCGCAGCGTCGGGCGCGGAGGCGCCGGCAGAGGCCGTCGCGTCCCATCCTCGAAGAGCGCCGCGGGCGGCTGGAAGGACGGGACCAGGGCTGACACGGGCGAGTCGAGGTCCAGCTCCCCTCGCTCCCAGAGCCGCGCCGCCACGGAGCCCGTCAGCGACTTGCTGATCGAGGCCCAGCGCACCCGCGAGCGCTGGGGGTTGAAGGCCTCCTTCCGCTCCCGATCCGCCCAGCCGAAGCCCCCGAGGTAGGCCACCCGGCCCTCGTGCACGACACCCAGACCCAGGCCGACGAGGCGCTGGGCCTGGCGGTGGGCTTCCGCCGCGGCGCTGATGGCGTCGGTCGGCAAGTCGGGGGCGACAGGCGCAGGCGCCGGACGGCAGCCCGCGAGCAGCAGCAGCAACAGCGCAGCCCGAATCACGGCCTCGACGCGCGCACGATGCCCGCGGTGACGAAGACGGCGAAGCCCCAGATCAGCATGTCGAGCACGGGCACGCTGGGGATGATCATCCAACCGAGCGGCACGGCTCCCAGGAACACCGCGAGCCCCCAGATCGCGCGGCGGTCACGCACGTCGCCCAGCGGCTCCATGCCCCGGCGGAACAGCAGGAAGCTGCCGAGCACCGCCAGCCACGCGAACCAGTCGCCGAGGCGGGCGTAGGGCGTGATCGCGCGGGCGGGGCGCACCTCGCTGATCAGCGCCTCGCGGCTCCAGTTCTCGCTCTGCTCGAGGATGCGGCCGGCGGGGTCGATGACGGCCGAGATGCCCGTGGTCCCGGCGCGGATCATCGGCACGCCCAGGGACGCCGCCTGCCCCGCCGTCAACATGAGGAACTGCGGCTGGCAGTTGGAGTTGCCGTACCAGCCCTCGTAGCTGCCGTTCACCAGCAGGTTGGCTCCGCGGGCCACGCCGTCGCGCAGGTAGCGGGAGCGGATGGCCTCGTAGCAGACGAGGTAGGCGAAGCGGGCGTGCGGCGTCTCGAAGAGGGTGAGCTCGGTGCCAGCCTCGTAGTTGCCGGGGCCGGGGATCTTCTTGAGGGCGGGGATCAGGTTGCCCAGCGGCACGAACTCGCCGAAGGGGAGCAGGATGTTCTTGTGGTAGGGCTCGCTGACGGAGCCGTCCGCGGCAACCCGGTAGGCCGCCGTCCAGCGCTTCTTCTGCCCGTCGACCCGCTTGCTGTAGACGGAGCCGAGCCACAGCTCGGCGCCCGTTCGGCGCGCGAAGTTGAGCAGGGAGCGGTTGCGCGGGGACTCGGGCGTCGAGCGCATCGCGCCTTCACCCCAGACAAAGACATCGACCCCACCGCCGGGGGCCTGCTGGTCGGCCTCCTCGGACAGCTTCAGGAAGTCGTCCATGAGGTAGGTCTTGCTGCCCTTCGGCGCGGCGGCCTTGAGCTCCCCCATGCGCTCGAGCGACTGGTTGGGCTGGATCATCGCGGCGGTGAAGGGCGTGCTCTGGGCGAGCGCCTCCTCGACCCGTGCGAGCTGGAAGGACGACCAGCCAGCGGCCAGCAGGATCAGCCCGGCGAAGACCGCGCCCGCCCGACGCGCCGCGGCGCCGTCCTTCTCGATCAGGGCGGCGATCAGGCCGTTGCAGACCAGCGCCACGAAGGTGAAGCCCGCGATCCCCGTCAGCGAGACCAGCAGGAACAGGCGCGTCTCCTGGTGGAAGACGGAGCCCTGGTAGTAGGGAAAGAGCTGCGGGTTGAGGAACTCGCAGGCCACGAACCACAGCGCGATGGTGACCGGCCACCAGGGCCCCGAGGCGCGCCGCACGGCCCGCGCGCCGAGCCCGAAGATCGCGCCGTAGCCGCCCCAGGCCAAGGCGAAGAAGGCCAGGGCGAGCACCCCCACGGGCCAGGGCGCGCCGGTGAAGCGCTCGGTGCTGGGGACGAGCCAGTAGAAGATCGCGGCGTTGCCGGCCGCTCCGGCGAGCCAGCCGGCGAAGAGGGCCGCGCGGCCTTCCAGGCGGGTGAGGATCCAGATGGCCGGGACCCAGCTGACCAGCAGCAGGACGTTCAGGTTGACCGGCTCCGAGGCCCAGAGCTGGAGAACGGCCGCCAGCACCAGGACGGGGATCACCCAGCGGATCGAAGCTCGGGTCAACAGGGGCGGCATGCAGCCGGGGCTTTAGCACAGGCCCCTCTTCGGTATCATCCGCCCTCGCCGGAGAGCCCCATGTCGTCAGCGCGTCTGTGCAGTTTCGAGAGCAAGGTCGACGTCTTCACGCCGCAAGAGTGTGAGCAGATCCAGGAGATGGGTCACAGGCTCCCGCTCGCGCCGGCCGAGACGCACACCGACGAAGGCGGCAAGGAGGTCGACCTGCGCGGCCGCAACTGCCTCATCTACTGGCTGACCGAGAAGGAGGGCGGCGAGGAGTGGCGCTGGGTCTTCGACCGCATCGAGCAGCACGCCCGCATGCTGAACGACACCCGCTGGGGCTTCGACATCCTCCGGCCCAAGCGCATCCAGTACACGAGCTACGGCGTCGGCCAGTTCTACGCGGCGCACTTCGACAACGGCTCCACCGAGACCGAGCACCGCAAGCTGAGCGTGACCGTGCAGCTGACGGATCCCGGCAAGTACTGGGGCGGCGGGCTGAAGTTCTGGTCGATGAACAACCCGCGCATCGCCGGCAAGAACCAGGGCGCGATGACCTGCTTCCCGAGCTACCTCATGCACGTGGCGAAGCCGGTGTGGAAGGGGCGACGGGACTGCCTGGTCACGTTCCTCGATGGCAAGAAGCGCTTCCGCTAGGCCGCTCTCCGGCGCCCGGTTGGCGGCCTTCGCGCTGCTGACCCCGGCGCTGTTGCTGACTGGGATCGAGGGGGGCGCGCGGCTCCGGGAGGCGCCCGACGCCGCGCTGACCGAGGAGGGCCGAACCCCGGTCGGCTTCCAGCTGCTGCCCGAGCCGCTCTACAAGCGGCGCGACCTGCGCATGCGGATCCACGAGAAGGCCACCGACACGCCGGTGGTCCTCGTCTCCCCGAAGCCGAAGGACGAGCTGCGCGTCGTGGTGCTCGGCGGCAGCGCGACGGCGGGCTGGGGGCTGCCTCCGACGGCGAGCTTCGTGGGTCTGGCGGAGCGGGCGGTCGCGCGGGCGATGCCGGAACGCTCGGTGCGCTTCGTGAACCTGGCGAAGTCGGGCTGGGGCACGACCCAGATCGCGCGGCAGTTCCGACCCATGGCGAGGGCCATCGAGGCCGACCTCGTGTTGGTGATCGCCGGGAACAACGAGTACCTCGACGTCGCGAACGCCATCCACCTCAGCGGCGACCGCACGCGCCGGGTGCTGCTCGGGAGGCTGCTGAGGGCGAAGCTGGCCACGGCGCGCCTGCTGGTCGGGCTGATGCCCCGGCCGAGCGGGGTGTTGGACGCCGAGACCACGCCGCCCATGCCCAACCGATGGGAGGTGCCCGACGGGGAGCTCGTGGACGCCTACGTCGCTGGGCGGCTCGACCGCAACCTGCGCCGGATCCGCGAGGCCGTGCCCGGCGTGCCCGTCATCGTCTCGACCCTCGCGGTCAACCAGCAGCACGAGTCCTGGAACCGCCCCTTCTGGTTCCTGCCCCAGGACTTCGTGGAGCTGCCCGAGACCCGGCAGGCCATCCTGGCCTTGCAGGTGGGGCCAGCGCGGCGCGGCATCGACGCGCTGATGTCCCTGGACACCGTCGGGGACGCCGCCAGCGAGGCCCTGTTCATGGCCCTGCTCGTGGAGGCCGACGGGCGGCCCGAGGAGGCGGCGGAGATCGTCCGCACCCAAAGCACCCGCTACCTCGGGCTCGAGGTGCCTCAGGCGTCCCCCGAAGACCGGGTGCTGCGCTCCATCGCGCTGCGCCTCACGGGCGTCGACCCGCAGCAGGTCCAGGACGAGCTGGCCCAGCACCCCATCGGTGACCGCTCCCGCGACTGCTACACCGCCGACGTGCTGCACTACGCGGGGGCGAGGGGCGACTACTCGACCTGCCGGCGCTCGGCCTTCTACTACCGGGCCGACGCGACCCTGAACCGCCAGATCCGGCAGACGAGCCGCGAGATGGGCACCCGGCTGCTCGACCTGGAGGCCCTGCTCGACGCGCACGGGACCCCCGGCTACGACCGCTTCTTCGACTACTGCCACTACAACCCCGCCGGCAGCGCGCTGGCCGGCCAGGCGGTGGCGGCCGCGGTGCTGGAGGAGCTGGGCTCCGAGGCGTCGATCCCGAGCCCCCAGGAGGCGCTGGACGGCTTCCTGTCGCGCTGGCAGGGGCGGCAGGCCGACCCGCTGCTGCTGGAGGACTGGACCGGCGTCGACTGCGACGGCCCCGCGATCGTCTTTCCCCGGCTCGATCCGAACCTGCCCGCGGTCGGCGACGGGGCCATCGCGGCCGTCTACCGGGGGAACCGCTTCGCCAGCCTGGCGAGCCCCGGACAGGCAGACCCGGCCGAACAGGCGCGCGCCGAGTGGGCTGGCGCGCGCCTCCTGGACCCCCGGCTCGGACCGATCCTCGACGCCAACGAGCAGCTGCTGCGCTGGCTGACCGGCGAGGCCCCGCTCAGCTCGCTGCAGAGGCCGCCGCCGCACCCTGCTGGCTCACCATGGCGATGCGAGCCGCCGCCAGGGTAGGCAGGTCGGACCCGGCGCCGTGCTCGTCCGCGACGAGGGCGCAGGCGAGCTCGAAGGCCCAGGGGCCCCCCACGGGACGCCGGCGGCCGCGCAACCGGGTCGAGACCGCCTGCACCCGATCCGCCAGCTGGGACGGCAGCGCGCCGGTCAGCGCGAGCGTCGCGACCGCGGAGTAGCGGCCCGGACCGACCCGGGTCTTCCGGCTGCGAAGCGCGGAGATCACAGCCGTCGTGCGCCACACCAGGGCCTCGACCGGCTCGTCGGAGAGCGCGAGCAGCTGGGCCGCGGCCTGCAGCGAGTTCCCCCGCCAGAAGCCCGCGCGGCGCAGGCCCAGGTAGAGCTCCTCGGTGCGTCGGGCCGTCCCGGGCACACAGCGGCCGGTGCTCGCGAGCAGGGCGGCGAGGGGGTAGTCGTCGGGGCCCGTCAGCCACGGGTGGTCCGCCCGCCAGGCGATGAGCAGCTCGTGCATCCGGGTGAGCGTCACGACCGAGGGCGTGCCCCGCAGCAGCAGCACGAAGGCGGCGATGTTGGCGGCCAGGCCGCGGTCCCGCAGGTCCACCTCACCCATGCGGCGGAGCAGGCGGTCCATCTCCGGCTGGAGGGTGTCCGGGTCGCCGCCTCGCTCGGTCCAGGCCGCGGCGAAGGCGTAGCGGACCGGCCCCCTCAGCGCGCCGAACCAGCGCGCGTTGCGCTGCAGGGTCCTCGCCGCGGCGAAGAAGGCGGGGGCGGGATCGTCGAGCTTCGAGCTCTTCAGGAGCAGGGCCGCCCAGCGCAGCTGGGTGACGTCGGTGTTCCAGCGCTTGTGGCGCAGCAGGTCGGCGAACAGGGACTCGTAATCGCGCATCGTGCTCCTCGGAATCAGTACGTCCCGAAGGGGGCCCGCATTGCCTCGATCCGCCGGATGACAGCGGCTTCTCAGCGCGGTAGATCCCTGTCAATTCAAGGGAGTTCGACCGATGCGCCTGCTGCTGCTGCTCCTGCTGATGACCGGCTGCGCCGAGGCCGTTCACCCCGACGGCTACGACTCGCCCACCGCGCACGGCCTCGAGCTGACGCTGCAGACCCAGGACTGCCGGACCTGCCACGGCGAGGAGCTGGACGGCGGCACCTCCGAGGTGGACTGCGACTCCTGCCACCCGGCGGATTGGCGAACCGACTGCATCTTCTGCCACGGCGGCGACGACAGCGACGACGGCGCGCCGCCCCGGCAGCTCGATGGGTCCAGCGACGTCACCGCATCGACCTTCCCGGTCCACGCGGCCCACACCGAGGGCGAGCTGCACGGGCCCTACGCCTGCACCGAGTGCCACGTGGAGCCGGAGGACGTGCTGTCCGCCGGACACGCCTTCGACGACACGCCCGGCCGGGCCGAGGTCGACTTCCGGGGCGGGATCAGCGCCGACGCGATCTGGTACGAGGAGGGCTGCTCCATCAACTACTGCCACGGCTCGGGCATCGAGCTGGCTGACCAGCCCCTGAGTGACGAGCCCGTCGAGTGCGGCGACTGCCACCCCGTCGCGGGCGACCCCAACCCGGTCCTGGCCACGCTCAGCGGCGAGCACCGGGAGCACCTCTTCCACGACGTGGACTGCCAGGAGTGCCACCCGACCACCGGCGACGGCACGGACATCGTGCAGGCGGACGGACACGTCGACGGCGTGCCCACGGTGCAGATGATCCCCGAAGTCACGCAGGACAACGGCCGCTGCACGGGCCGCTGCCACAACGAGAATCACAACAACGCGGGCTGGTAGTCCAGCCCGGGCTCAGCGGCCAAGCAGCTCCTCGATGACCCGCTCCATCTCGGCGGGCTCGAAGCGGGTGTCGACGTAGGCGATCACGCCGTCCTGGTCGATCACCACGTCCAGCGGGAAGGGTGCGCTCGCGCCCACCGCGTCGTACTGGTTGTAGGTGCCGCTGTCCCGCATGACGGGGTAGCTGCCGCCGTTCTCGATGTGGAAGTCGAGGATCTGCTCATCGGTGACGCCGATCACGCCGCCTGGGTTGAGGCCCCAGACGACCAGCTCGTCGTCGGAATAGCCTTGATGGAACCGGGATTCGAGCTCTGGAACCTCCAGAGCGCAGATGGGTCAGAAGACGCCGAAGTAGCTGAGCAGCACCACCTTGCCGAGCTGGGCTTCGAGGTTGTGCGTCTGGCCGGTGTTCAGGCCCTCGGCGACGAGCACCGGGGCGGGGTCGCCGACGCCGAGCGCCGTGCTGCCCACCAGCAGGGGGATCTCCGTGACGCCCTCGTCGGGGTCGTTGGAGTCGAGGCTCAGCAGGCCGTTCATGGGGCCCGTCGAGCCGGCGAAGGTCAGGGCCAGGATCGTGGACTCGCCCGGCTCCAGGTCGAGCTCGGCGGCCGAGGCCGTCCAGCCCTCCGTCAGCGCGATGTCCCGGACCTGCAGCGACCACTGACCCTCGTTCTCGACCTCCAGTTCGACCGTGTGGGCCTGGCCGTCGTCCGGCACCTTGATGAGCAGGTCCGACAGGCTCAGCTCGGGGGCGCCGACGCCGGGCTGGTAGCGCAGCGCGTGCACCCCCTCCCACTCGCCCGTGAAGACCAGGTCGTCGTTCGCGGCCGCGGCCAGGTGCCGGGGGCGGGGGTTGGCCTGGTAGACCGCGTCGACCCCGCGCAGGACGGGCGGGTCCGTGGAGACGTCGTAGACCCGCAAGTCTGACCAGTTCGTGAGCAGCGCGTCGCCGTTGCTGAACAGGTCGATGCGGACGGCGATGCCGTTCGTGTCGAGGCGGCTCAGCTCCTCACCCGTCGCCAGGTTGACCGTCGCGATGCCTTCGCTGCCGAGGGCGATCAGGGCCCGGTCGTCGCCCAGCGGCTGGATGGCCTGGATGGGGGCGTCCATCTCGAGGGTGCGCAGCAGGCTGAGCTCGGGGTCGAGCACGTGCAGCTCGCCGCCGTTCGTACCGGCCAGGACGAGCGTGTCCGTCGTGGCGAGCCGGCTGACGTTGCCGAAGCCCCCGGTGGTCCCCACAGGCTCCAGGGTGTTCGCGCTCAGGTCGAAGCGCGCGATGCCGCCCTCGTGCGCGGCGACGTAGAGCCGGTCTCCGAGCAGCGCCGGCTCCTCGAAGCGGGCGCTCAGGTCGGCGACGTTGTCGAGCAGCACGGGCTCCAGCGGGGTCGACGCGTCCAGCAGCGCGATCCAGGGCGTGCGCTGCACCTCGTCCCGGTGCGAGGTCACGACGACCCGCGTGCCCTCGGCGATGACGTGGCTGCAGCGGGGAAAGGTCTGGTGCGAGTTGGGGAAGCGGAACTCGTTGACGAGCTCCATCGCGTTCGGGTTGCTGGCGTCGTGGATGGAGAGGGACTGGACGCCGGTGCAGGTGTAGACGGCGGTCCCGACCACATCCACGTCGGTGGTTTCGTAGAAGGTGGAGGTGTTGGCCGAGGCACCCAGGTAGTCGAGCGGATCGGCCAGCGGAGGCGGCGGGATGTCGGGGACCGGCTCGTCAGGCGGGTCCCCGGCGCAGGCGGCCAGGAGCAGCAAAGGGATCAAGCGGAGCATGGGCGGGTGTCCAGCCGCGGTGCGGCGCGTTTCAGGAACGAGGGAGATCGATCTGACATCCGACAACATGGCCGCCCGCCCAGCCG
>JAJDAI010000729.1 GCA_029261955.1 Deltaproteobacteria bacterium
CGTTCATGTCGAGATCCCGGTACTGCTGGTCCGGGCTGCGCACCTTCGCCGCCGCGAAGGCGGCCTTGACCCGACGCGTCACGTCCGAGGCGAAGGTCTTCTCGTATCGCGCGTCGAAGACGTAGGCCTTCAGGGTCACGACGGTCAGGAAGCGCTCGCCCAGGAACTCGTCGCTGACGAGCGTCAGCACCGGCTTGTCCAGGTAGACGTAGGGCGAGGTCAGCGCCGCCTCCCGCACGAGGTCCCGGGCGAGCTCGTAGTCCTCGCCCGCTGCCACGTACACCGGCACGACCACCATGCAGTGCAGTGATCCGGCGTTGGCCGAGGCGACCGCTTCCGAGAGGAAGGCGCCGTTGGGGATCGTGACCACGCTGTCGTCCAGCGTGACGAGCCGCACCGAGCGTAGGCCGATGGACGTGACCTCGCCGTAGTACTCGCGGAAGGACACGCGATCGCCCACCTGGAAGGGCTGGTCGAAGAGGAGGATCACGCCGGCCATCAGCGAGGCGAGCAGGTCCTTGAAGGCGAAGCCCACCGCGACGCCGATGGAGCCCGCCACGGCCAGCAGGGCGCCCGGCTCCAGCACCAGCACGAGCGACGAGGTCACCGCGAAGAGCGCCAGGTAGACGCCGAAGCGGGCCAGGGCCGCGATCTTCTTGAAGAGCAGCCTGCGGTCCGAGAAGCGCTCGCCGAGGCCTTCCAGGAAGCGCGTCGAGATCCTCACGGCCACCACGCCGACCACGAGCAGGGTCAGGGCCAGGGGGAGCCCGTCGAAGTCGATGAAGCGAAGCAGCTGCTCGATGTCCATGGCTCAGCCGGCTCCGTAGACGAAGTGGCGGCGTCGCAGCACCCGGGTGATGGTCGGGAGCTGGTCGAGGGGCAGCGCGTAGCCGGTGCGGCAGGGCTCCAGCAGGCGTCGGCTGGCGAGGTTCTGCACGGTCACGCTCGCGTCGCGGGGCTCCATGTTGTTGACCGTGATCAGCTCCTCGAGGCTCAGGGAGCCGTGCACGCGGATGGCGGCGAGGCAGAGCAGCTCGTCGTCGCTGAGCTTGGGCTCCGCCGGGTCCGCCAGCTGGTCGGGCAGGAAGACGTCGAGCTGCTCGTCCGACTTGGGGGAGAGGCTGCTCAGCCAGAGCTCGCGCGCGACGCCGGGGTTGCCGTCCGAGGCCTCGGCCAGCAGCCGGAAGTAGGCCTCGCGGGCGCGGTCCTGCTCGTCGGAGCCCGGGGCCCGCGCGGCGAGGTGCGCGAAGTCCGCCCGGAAGCCGGCGTCGCCGGTCAGGCCCATCAGCTGGTCGCCGAGCTGGGCGGCGCTGGTGCGCGGCACCTCCAGCACGGCGCGGAAGGCCTCGGGCTGCACGACGGTGCCGAGGCGACCCAGGTAGCGCCAGGCCGGTTCGTGCACCGCGACCACCCAGAAGTGGATGTCGGCGGTGCGGGCCATGAGCTCGAGCAGGGCGCCCACCGCCGTGAATCCCCCGACCCGACGCAGGAAGGCCCGCTGGAGGTCCTCCACCAGGAAGATGGACCGCGGCTCCGCCCGCATCCGCGCCGTCAGGTCGCCCGTGGTGTCGGGATCGAGGTCGATCCCCTCCGCGAGCCAGGCTGTCAGCTGGCCTTCGGTGTCGATGCGCGAGGTCATCTGCAGCTGCACGACGCGGAGCTGTTCGCCGGCGAGCGAGCGGGCCACGCGGCGGGCCAGTCGCGACGCCCCTTCGCCCTGGTCCCCCACCACCGCGATGAGGCCGCGGGCCGGGTCCTCCTGCCAGGCGGCGAAGGCCTCGCCCGCCTGCTCCTGGAGCGGGGTGAACTCGTCGCCCGGCTCGCTGGGGGGCCGCGAGGCCATCTTCCAGCGTGCCGCGGGGGTCAGGGGCGGCAGGTCGTGCCCGAGGGCGGCCTGCTGTTGGCGCAAGCGGCGGCGGGTGATGAGGTTGGCGAGGCGCCCGATGGCCGAGTCCTCGTCCACGTTGCCCTGGAGCAGCTGCCACGCGTTCACGCAGACGAGCACGGACACCGCCCAGAGCCCGCGCAGCCAGCGCGTGAGCCAGGACCCGCCCTCGGAGCCCGCGATCCGCAGCACGAGCCCGGGCTCCCGCCCCTTCGCCAGCGCGCGGCGCAGGGCCGGCTGCCCCATGTGCAGCAGCAGCACGGACATCGCGACCAGGGCCCCGGCGAAGAAGAGCCCGAGCAGCTCGGCCAGCGCGTCGGCGCCCAGCACGTCCCGGGCGAGGTAGCCCGCCAGCCGCCCGACGAGGACCCAGAGCAGCAGGGCGCGGGCCGCGAAGGTGGCGAGCCCGTGGGCGTCGGGCATCAGGCGCAGCAGCGAGGGTCGCGGTCGGTCGGTGCGGGAGACCGCGACCTGGAACAGGCTGAAGCCGAGCCGGTAGGCGACGACCATGCGGAGCGCGACGAGCAGCAGCGCGATCTCGGGCAGGGCGTCGCTCGTGGTGGCCAGGAGCACGCTGATCGCGAGGAGGTCCAGGGCCGAGCTGGTCGCGCGCTCCAGGGGCGGGCGCAGCTCGACGAGGTCGGCCGGGAAGAGGGCGTCGCTCAGGTCGGCCAGGCGATCGAGGGCCGGCTGCACCATCCGGGGCACGCGGCCGCGCAGCAGCCACCAGAGCAGCAGGACGAGCAGCACGCGCAGGATGCCGCCGGTGGCCGCCGCGAGCCGGTCGAAGCTGGTGAGGAGGCGGGGCAGCTCCTTGATCGAGGTGATGCGGGACTGGGACAGCGCGACGAGGTTGGGGCGGAACAGCTGCAGCTCGAGCCGGACGTCCTCGAAGAGGGTGCGCGTGTCCTCGCGCAGCACGGCGTCGGGGGCCTCCGCGGCGAGCACGCGGCGGATCTCCTTGGCCTCGCGCAGGCTGCCCAGCAGGCGCTCGTGGCGCTCGCGCGCGCTCTCGGAGCGGCGGTGGGCGGCGGTGGCCTGCCGACCCACGGCCTCGTTCCAGGACGACACGGCAGCCAGCAGCTCGACCTTGCGCTCGCCCTCGGGCAGCCCGCCGACGAAGCGGCGCTCTTCCTCGAGCTGCCGGAACAGCGGGTCGAGGCCGCGCAGCACGTCCGACTCGCCGGACTGGGCCGCGACGAGCTCGTTGCCCTCGGTGATCGCCGCGCGGCGGAGCTCGGTGAGCAGCTCGTGGGCGCGGCGGTAGAGGTTGGCGGCGTCGTGCTTGCGGCCGGCGTCGAGGGCGGAGCGCGCGCCGAGCTCGATGGACCCGTCCTCCAGCGCGACGGCTTCGACGGCCAGCGCGTCGAGCCGGGCCTGCGCGGTGCTGACCAGCTCTTCGACGGCCGCTTCGGCCTGGTTCGCCGAGGCCTGGGCGTCCGCGAGGGACTCCAGGATCCTGGCGGCGTGCTCGCCTTCGGCGTCGATGGCGGCCTCGCGGGCTCCCTCGGCGGCCTTTCGGGTGTCCTCCTCCTCGCGCTTGCGCTCCGCCGCGTCGGGCTCCGGCGGCGCCTCGGCGAGGATGGGCTCCATGCGCGGGTCGGGCGCGGGGCCCTGGCGCAGCTGCAGGCGCCGGCGCGCGCTGGGCGAGCTCGTGGCGGCGGCGAGGTCGGGCTCGAGGGCGGGCAGCGCGGTGCTCGGGGCCAGGCTGCGCCGGCGCAGCGCGTCGAGCAG